>CALMIB010000257.1 GCA_937863945.1 uncultured Longilinea sp. | reverse complement strand
CCGTAAATTAGCGATATCCCCCCAATCGTGATGACGTCTCCGGCCACGAGCGTATGCTCGCGGACCGGGTTTCCGTTGACCAGTGTACCGCCGGTGGAATTCAGGTCGAAGACGGTATAGTGGCCGCGAATGGCGCGAATTTGCAGGTGGGTGCGAGAGATGCGCGGATCATCCAGCACCAGGTCGTTATCCGTTCTTCGCCCGATGTTAAATACGTTTTGGGAGATGGAAACGGTCTGATTGCCCTGGATAATCAGGTAAGCGTTGACCGGGGGGGGGTCCTGCCGCGGCATGGGAGCGCGCAATTCACCCGTCACCGGCATCGCCGCGGTTGACCCCAGCACATCAGCCGAATGCGCGGTTTGGAGGCGCAATTCATCCGGCTGCAAGTCGGCCGCTGGCGCAAACTGGATGGCCGGATGCCCCGGGATTGAAAAACCGGCGTTCAGCAGGGCGTCGTCCACCATCCGGCCGATCCAATCCATCCACTGGGGTTGCTGCCAGGTGGCAATGTTTTCGGGGTGCAGGTAAATGGTGAACTGGTCCGGCGCGACCGGGTCGCCGTAGAGCTGCGCGGGAAGCTGGTCATAGAGCGCGGCGACCAACTGGCGGGTCAACTCATCCTGGCGGTTGCTTCGTCCAAAAAGCCGGGTACTGGCTTCGATGATGGATTGAAGCCTGCGTTCGAGATGATCAAGTGGAGAACTCATACCGTATAATTATAAAGCGAATATGAAAATGCTAAGCCTTTCTGGTTTCCGTGAAATTGAGCATACTGCCGATTGGGCGATCGAAGCCTGGGCGCCGGACCTGGAAGGCCTGATCTGTCAGGCCGCGGCGGGCATGTATGCGTTGATGGGCGTTGAAGTGAGCCCTGAGCCAATGGTAACACATTCCGTCGCGCTTTCGGCTGAAGATCAAGAAAGTCTGCTGGTGGCGTTCCTGACGGAGCTGCTCTACCTGGCCGAAACGCGCGCGGTGGCTTGCGAGGTGGTCGAGTTGCATTGCAGCGATACCGCCTTAAGTGCCAGCCTGGTTGCACGGCCCCTCGACCGGATCCGGCGCCAGGTCAAGGCGGTGACGTATCATAATCTGGCGATCAAGACGACACCGGAGGGCGTGAGGGTGATCGTAGTATTTGACGCGTGACCTGGCGGACTCCGTCAGAATGGAGACGGGAATGTTTTCTCATAAAGTGTTTCGAAAAATCAGCGACTTTGAATGGGAAATCCCGAAGACTTTTCGCCCAGATATGCGCGTAGCCGTGCGAATTTTCATGACCGAAGCGTTGTTGCGGGCTTCGCTGGACGATTTGTCGCTGGAACAGGCGGTCAACGTCGCCACGCTGCCCGGATTGGCGGGGCCGGTGGTGGTGATGCCCGACATGCATCAGGGCTATGGATTCCCGATCGGCGGCGTCGCGGCGACCGAATTCCCGCAGGGGGTGATCTCGCCGGGCGGGATTGGGTATGACATCAATTGCGGCGTGCGCCTGCTCAGCTCCTCAATCCACCTGGAGGAGGCCAGTCCATATCTCGACGACCTGGCTGCCGCGCTGAACGCCCATTGCCCGAGCGGGATGGGAAAGGCCGGTCCCCTTGCCCTGAAGAGAGCCGAGTTGGAAGCCGTTTGCCGGCAGGGCGCTGAATGGGCGGTGCGGAAGGGCATGGGCAGCATCGAGGATTTGCGCCACACCGAAGAAAATGGATGCATGGACGGCGCTGACCCGCGTTGGGTGAGTGAACGCGCCCTGGAACGCGGCGCGGGGCAACTGGGCACGCTGGGATCCGGCAACCACTTTATGGAAGTGGACGTTGTGGATGAAATACTGGACGAGACCGCCGCTCAACGCATGGGGCTGGCGACAGGCTGCCTGGTGCTGCAATTCCATTGCGGCTCGCGCGGCCGGGGCCAGGAAATTTTCGGCGGTTATGTACAATCCTTACAGTCCGCGGTGCGCCGGTTTGGCATTCAATTGCCAGACCGCGAACTGGTGTGCGCGCCGATGGATTCGCAGGAAGGGCAGCAATACCTGGCGGCAATGCGCTCGGCGGCGAATTTTGCCTTTTGCAACCGTCAAATCCTGGCGCACATGGCGCGGCAAGCGTTCGAGCAGGTTCTGGCGGGCAAAGTGCACAACTGGCAATTGCGGCAAGTGTACGACATTGCTCACAACATCGGTAAGATCGAAACGCACCTGGTGGACGGGCGCCGGGTGAAAGTGTGCGTTCACCGCAAGGGCGCCACGCGCGCATTTGGCCCCGGCGCTGCCGGCCTTCCGGAGGAATACCAGGGGATTGGTCAGCCGGTGCTTGTGCCGGGATCGATGGGTACAGCTTCCTGGGTCCTGGTTGGCACAGCCCAGAGCATGGAACGCTCGTATGGATCGACCTGCCACGGTGCGGGCCGCGTAATGAGCCGCAGCAAGGCCAAGCGCGAGGTGCGCGGAGACCGCCTGCGGGATGGCTTGGAGCAACAGGGCATCCATGTCCGCGCGGGATCGCTTTCCGGATTGGCGGAGGAAGCGCCACAGGCTTACAAGGATGTTGACGAGGTGGTTGAGACGGTTGCCGGAGCAGGGATCGCGCGCAAGGTGGCGCGGCTGCGTCCGGTGATTGTCGTCAAGGGCTAAGGTTATTCCTCATCAACCGGATTTTCCATGGGGCTGCTGACCGCGGCGATGCGCGCGCGGGTCAATTCAACCAGCGCTTTCACCGGTAGGCGGATATTCAACCCGCGCTGGCCGCCGGAGATGTGGATTTGTTCATGCTGGCTGGCGGTTTGATCCAGGATGACCTGAAAACCTTTGTTGATCAGAGCCAGGGGCGAAATTCCACCGGCCTGTAAGCCGGTGAGCTGTTCGGCTTCTCTTTGGGTCGGCAGCGTGACTTTCTTTGCGCCTATGCTGGCTGCCAGCAGTTTGAGGTCCACGGCATGCGTACCGGGGATAACCACCAGGAGGGGTTTGTCGGGTTTCTCCCGTTTCACAACGATCGTTTTGAAGACAATCTCCGCCGGAACGCCCAGGCGGCGCGCGGTTTCGATTGCGCCGAATTTTTCGGGCGGCAGTTCGAAAGCGGTATATGCGATCTTGCGCGAAGCCAACAGGCGCGTGACGTTATTGACCGGCATGCTCAGCCCTCGCGCACGTAAATGGGGTTGCTGAAAATCCAACCCCGGGATTTGCCCAGAAAGCGAATGTAACATTCAACTCGGAAAACGCCTGGCGTGTTGGTTATATGGGTGCAGATTTCCTGGTTGTGCCAGGTTTTCACCACTGCGCCGTCCTGAATCAGGCGAACTTCGGCTTCACCGGGCATGCGGATTTGCAGGGTCACGCCGCCGCGCAGGCGGCTCGTGTCACCCATCACGCCGCTTTCCTCGCCCTGCGCCGAACACCGGAAGCCGCGGGTGGGGGCTGGCCGGTCGTAACCGACAAAAGCGTGCCCGTCCCTGAACGCCTGCAACACCATGCGCCGGTCGGCGTTCAGGTCGCCGCTGAGCGGGCCGGGGGTGAGCAGATGGGTGTTGATGGCATTGAAATGATAGTCATACGGGAAGATGGTCTTCCGGATGGGTCCAAACGTCCTGCGCAGCGCGTGCGCATCGGAACCGCCTACTGCCACCACGCGGTTGCCGGCAGCGAGCAATTTGTCCCATTGCGCCAGCGTATCGGGGTGCGGCCCATGCGGGATGGTGGCGGGAAAGAACACATGAAAGATGGCCCAAAACAGCGAGGGCGACACTTCCTTCAGTTCGCTGAAGCCGTTCCAGAGCTCAATTCCGGTAAATCCCTTAAGGTCCCAATCCACCCAGGTGATATCCGTCTCGCCGAAAAAAGGCATGGCTTTTTCAAATGGGTGGGCAAAAAAGGCCAGACCGCCCGATTTTTGAACCTGATCGAGCAGATTTTGCGGATTGGAGGCAAAGGTAGCCAGTTCCCGGTTGGCGCCGAACACCAGCATGTGGTTTTTTTGCGGCGCGCGCTTTTGATCGTGGATTTCTTCGGCGCACATCAGCATCACTGTCCGGCCATCCTGGCGGAGGTAACCATCCATGCCCTGAACGAGCACATTGTGATCGGTGGGGATGACGACATCCAATCCGCAGCGCATGGCCGCGGCCAGCACATCCTGATGCGAACCGGTTCCGTCTGAATATCTGGTGTGTAGATGCAGGTTAGCGACGAGTTCTTCCATTGTGGTTGACGATTTTGGGTATTGGACGGTATAATCGATCTGCTTTTATCTTAGGAGGCTACGCGTGGGAAATTACCTTGACATTGCCCTGATTATAATCTCGATTGCGCTGGTTGCTGCGGTTATTTTGCAGAACAAGGGCGTTGGACTTGGCGGTTTGAGCGGCAGCGACAGCGGCTCTATGTTTTCCGCCCGGCGCGGCATTGAAAAGACCCTGTTTTATGTTACCATTGGTCTTGCGGTCGTTTTTTTCATTCTCACAATCGTGACGGTTGCGATAAAATAACGGGATAACACGCGTTTTTTCGCATACCGACAACCCCGAGTTGTAACATGAAGGGGCGACACGCCTGAAATTGGGGTAGTCGCCTTTTTTGTATTCAGAGGACTATGAAGAAAATTCGCTGGCAACTCATCATCATCTTTCTCACCGGGCTTGTGGTGGGGGCTTTGCTGCTCATCGAGCAGCCTGCCGCCCAATCGCCGGCTGCCGCGCCTGAACCGACGCAAGGCGGGGCCTACGCCGAAGCATTGATTGGTTCACTGCAACGCTTGAACCCCCTACTGGATTTTTACAATTCGGCTGACCGGGATGTGGACCGTCTGATTTACAGCCGTCTGATCACGTTCGACAACCGCGGCAATCCGCTGGCGGACCTGGCGGATTCGTGGGGTATCTCCAAGGACGGCACCATTTACAATTTTGCCATCAAGGAGGGCGTGAAATGGCATGACGGTGAGACGCTGACCAGTGATGATATCGTCTTCACGATAGACTTGATGCGCACCGATTCGCCCGTCATTCCGAGCGATCTGGCCGAGTTCTGGCGAAACGTGGAAGTCACCGCGGTCAGCCCCACGCAACTTCAGTTCAAGCTGCCCGAACCTTTCTCGCCCTTCCTGGATTATCTCAGCTTCGGCGTGCTTCCCAGGCATCTGCTCGATGGGGTTGCATTCGAGGATCTGGTGGATTCACCGTTCAACCTTCAGCCGGTAGGCAGCGGGCCGTATCAATTTGACCGTTTGATTGTTGAGGATGGCAACATCACCGGCGTGGTGCTGGCTGTGAATCCAAATTATTACGGCGGCAAGCCCTTCATCGAGCAATTGGTCTTTCGGTACTATCCCGATGATGTGTCGGCGTTGGACGCCTACCGCAACGGCAATGTCCAGGGAATCGCCGGGGTGACCCAGGCGACCCTGGCTGAAGTGCTGGCTGAGCCCGACCTGTCGGTCTATACCAGTCGGCTGCCCGAATTGTCGATGGTGCTGTTCAACGTGAAAAGCAACGACAAGCCCTTCCTGGGCGATGCGGCCGTGCGCAAGGCGCTGTACACCGGGCTGAACCGGCAGTGGATGGTGGACCGGATTTTGAACGGCCAGGCCATCCTTGCGGATGGGCCGATTTTCCCGGGTACGTGGGCTTATAATGATGCCCTCCAGCGGGTGAATTTTGATGCGGCCCAGGCCCAGGACATGCTGGTTGAGGCGGGTTACGTGATCGGCGCAGAAG
>CALMIB010000256.1 GCA_937863945.1 uncultured Longilinea sp. | reverse complement strand
GCTGTTGAATTCCGTGCCGAAAAATCCGGTATCGTTCACGCTCGCGTTGGCAAAGCTTCTTTCGAAGCAACCAAACTGGCTGACAACATCCGTGCATTTGTTTCTGCAATCAACCGTGCGAAACCAAGTGGCGCGAAAGGGGCTTACATTAAGAAAGTCTCCCTGTCCTCCACCATGGGCCCAGGCGTCAAGATTGATCTGCAAAGCCTGAACAGCGCCGCCTAATCAGCCTGTTGCAAATAGATAAAAATTCAAAACCCCCGACCTCAAATCGGGGGTTTGTTTTATCTAGTTTGTAGTGGCTTTCGCAATCTTCACAAAATCATCGACGCTGAGGTCTTCGGCGCGGAGAGTTTGTTCGGTACCCGCCTTCTTCATCGCGGCCGCATAGGCAGAGAGGCTTGACCGCACCATCTTTCTTCTCACTCGCCGTAATCGCTTTCCAAATACGCCTTTTTTTCGCCTTCCGCGACCCACTCGACCGGGTAATATCCCAACGCCACAAACCGGTGAAAACTGGACCACTGCCAATCGCCGGCGTTCTCAACCAAACCGTGTTTCACCGGGTTGTAATGAATGTATTCGACGTGCGCGCTGTAATCCGCTAAATCGCGGAGGGTGTGCTCCCAAAACCGCCGCTGCCAGAGCGTGGTCTCGCCCCGGTTGAGCCTGGATTCACTCTTTACGTCCTGCAAAGCCACCTGCGCGAGATAAGCTTTGCTGAACACCCGTTTGATTTCGCCCCACCGCAGCGAATAATTGGAATCACCCTCTGGAAGCGTCCAAATACAATGGATGTGATCGGGCAGCAGGCAAATGGCATCGATCGTGAAGGGGTAACGTTTTTTGACGTCCTCAAAAGCGGCGTGCAAAAGGTCCCTCGCCAGCGGAGTTGAAAAAATCTTTCTGCGGTGATAAGTCACCACCGTAAAGAAAAACGTGCCGCCGGGGAGAATGGATCGACGATATTCAGGCATGCGGTGATCCGTGATAGGGATGGAGGTATTATTGCACAAAAAGATAGTGCGGTCAAAATGCCGCTTCCTTCCGCGTCTTCCTCATGGGCAGCGGTGGATTAATTTTGAATCGATTCGTGTTTGACAAATTATGGCGAGTGTTATATAGTACTTGTACTATAGTATTATTATAATAAAAAGGAGCGCCATGTCCCTGAAATATGCCATTCTCGGCTTCCTCTCGCACCAACCGATGACCGGTTACGAACTGAAGAAGGCCTTCGATCGCTCCATCCGCCATTTCTGGCCCGCCAACCAGAGCCAGATCTACCGCACGCTGGCCGACCTGACCGGGGACGGCCTGGTCGATATGGAGGTAATCGAGCGCGAGGAGCGCCTGGACATGAAGGTTTACCACGTCACCCCGGCCGGGCGCGAGGAATTGGTCCGCTGGCTGTCCACGCCCCTGCCCATCCAGGATTACCGCGAGCCGTTCCTGATCCAGGTTTACTTTGGCAACCAGATCCCGGATGAAAAGCTCATCGCCGTGCTGGAACACGAGCGCAACGAGCTGGAAGGCCTGCTGGCGCTTTACAAATCGCTTTACGGGCGGTACCAGCAGCAGCTCAAAAGCCAGCCCGATTCACGCGCCCTGTTCCTGAGCGTCTCCACCCTGGAATACGGCATCGCCAGCAACCAGGCCGCGCTGGAGTGGTTGAAATCGCTCATTGAGCGGGTCCAATCCGGCGAGTACAGGCTGAAAGATTTTTGAATGAAACAGCGCTCATGCTGGTCAACGCCCCGGTCTGGCTGGCCACGGCCGCGCTGACCATCGCGCTCAACCGCAGCCTGTTCTTCGCTCCCCGTTCCAAAACCTTACCCGTAGCTTAAGGAGACCGTCGTGTTCAATTTATCCATCCTGCTTCCCGTCGTTCTGCTCATTGTCGTCTTCGCCACCCTCGCCATCTTTGCGCTCAAAAAATGGACCGGCTCGTTGAAAACGGCGCTGCACAAAGACGCGCAAATTGACGCGCAGATCAAGTTCCAGGGCGCGCAGCTTGTGCTCGCGCTCGCCGTGCTGGCGGCGGTTTACCTCATCAACCCCGGCAACTTTGCCGCCTTCTTCCGCCCCGGCGACGTGAACGCCCCGGCTGCCGGCATTGCCTGGCTGGCCATACCGCCCGGCACAGCCTGGCTTGAAATCGCCGCCACCATTGGCCTGTGGATCACGCTCGGCACCGCCATCTTTATGGGCCTCCAGTTGAAAAAGGCCAACGCCAAATTCAGCCGACTGCCCGCCTACCTGCCCTGGGTGATGCTCTTCTCGGCGGTGAACGCCTTTGTGGAAGAATCCATCTTCCGCGTTGGCATTGTCGCGCCGCTCTACGGGCAGCTTGCCACGCCAATCCTGCTGCTCTTCTCGGGCATTGCGTTCGGAATCCCGCACTATTTAGGCATGCCGAAGGGCATCGCGGGCATGCTCATGGCCGGCTTCCTCGGTTGGCTGCTGGCCATGTCGATGGTTGAAACACAGGGCATGTTGCTGGCCTGGGCGGTTCACTTCGTGCAGGACGTGGTCATCATCGCCAGCGTGTTCCTGATCCACCAACCGGCAGCAGCGGCGCCCGCGCCGGCCGGCTGACCCGCACAGGCAGCCTCCTGCCAGGCGCACTTAATCTTGACCCAACCCGTCTTGTTTTCCGCGTGGAAATGCTCTAAGATAGAAACTGCCCGCGCCGGTCCGGCGGGTAAGCCAATCTGAAAAGGATGGGAACGATGAGCCCAAAGAATGATGCGGGATTTAGCGCCGATGAAAAAGCCGCGATGAAGGAACGCGCCCGCGAACTGAAAGCTGAAAAAGAAAAAGTCGATGGCGAAAGCGCCCTGCTTGAAAAAATCGCCGAGATGCCCGAACCCGACCGCAGCATGGCCGCCCGGCTGCATGAGATCATCAAAGCCGCCGCGCCTGCGCTCGCGCCCAAAACCTGGTACGGCATGCCCGCCTACGCCAAAGATGGCAAGGTGGTGTGCTTCTTCCAGGCGGCTGCCAAATTCAACGCCCGCTATGCCACCTTTGGCTTCAACGATTCGGCCAACCTGGATGACGGTGCCCTGTGGCCGACCGCCTTCGCGCTGAAAGCGCTGACCCCCGCGGAAGAGCAAAAGATCGCCGCGCTGGTCAAGAAGGCCGTGAGTTAAATTCCAGCAAGCGCACCGGCACGCACCCGTGAAGCCGGTAGCAAAAAAACAGTTCCTCAAAATTAAGGAATTTGATCTAAAATAAGCATGTCGGGTTTATTCTCTCAATATTGGTATTTTGGCTCTCCCCT
>CALMIB010000255.1 GCA_937863945.1 uncultured Longilinea sp. | reverse complement strand
GATGATCGGTTCGATGTAGAAAATTAGCTTACCCTTTCCTGGCTTGGTTGTATATTGTGTCCTGTCCAGAATGCCGGTCGCGGCCCCGGTGAAAATGGGTATCCCCGCCCTGGACTGGGGCGGGGATAATGAGGGGATAACCTGAACCCGGTATGGCAGATCCGCGCGGAAACCCATTTGCCGGGCAGGCAGGAAAAACCGCCGCCGGCCGGGTTGCCGGGCAGAGACGCCATACCTGTTGGAGAGCCTGCTCAAGGCAGGACTCTCCAATCAGGTTGATTTGATAAATTAGCGCTGGCTGTTCGAGCGATTGCGCAGGAAAGCCGGCACGTCCAGGTCATCGGTATTGAGCACGCGCGGCGAGAACTCGGTCGGCGCCGGGATGGGGTTGGCGGGCGCGACGTTGGCGGCGGGACGTTGTTCGACCGGGCGCGGGCGTGACTGGCTGGCTTGCAGCTCATCGGTGGTGCGAATGGGGCGCTGCTCAATCACAGGGCGTACGCCCGCGCGGTCAAAACCCGTTGCAATGACGGTGACGCGAATCTCGTCGCCCATGTTCGGGTCGAGCACCGCGCCGAAGATCAGGTTGACATCCGGGTGAGCCGTTTCCTTGATGATGGCGGCGGCCTGGTTGACCTCGAAGAGGGTCAGGTTGTTGCCGCCGGTCACGTTGAAGAGGATGCCGCGGGCGCCGTCGATGGTGATATCGAGCAACTGGCTGGAGATGGCCGCTTCCGCAGCGATGCGGGCGCGGTCTTCGCCGTTGGCGTGACCGACAGCCATGAGTGCGGCGCCGCCTTCGCTCATGATGGCGCGCACGTCGGCAAAGTCGAGGTTGATCAGGCCGGGCACGGTGATCAGTTCGGAGATGCCCTGGATACCCTGGCGCAGCACGTCGTCGGCGGTGCGGAAGGCATCCTGCAGGCTGGCGCGCTTGTCAACGATTTGCAGCAGGCGGTCGTTGGGAATGACGATCAGCGTGTCGGCGTGTTCCGTGAGCGTGGCGATGCCGGCTTCAGCGGATTGCTGGCGGCGGGAGCCTTCGAAGGTGAAGGGGCGGGTGACGACGCCGATGGTGAGCGCGCCGCATTCCTTGGCGATCTGGGCCACGATGGGGGCCGCGCCGGTGCCGGTGCCGCCGCCCAGGCCGGAGGTCACGAAGACCATATCGCTGCCTTTGAGCACTTCGTACAGTTCCTCGGCCGATTCTTCGGCTGCCTTGCGGCCCATCTCGGGGTTGCCGCCGGCGCCGAGGCCGCGGGTCGATTTATCGCCGATGCGCACGCGCATGGGCGCTTTGGAGAGCAGGAGCGCCTGCGCATCGGTGTTCACGGTGATGAACTCGATGCCCGACAGGCCCTCTTCGATCATCCGATTGACAGCGTTGCAACCTCCACCGCCGACACCGATGACTTTGATACGGGCAAATGATTCTTGCAGTTGATTGTTCAGGTCCATGGTTATCCTCCGCAAAGTTTGAACATCAGGTTCTGTGACGCGAGCGAAAGTCAGCCGACCGCCGGCCGACATATTTACGGCAATAAACGTTTAAGGAATTCTTTAAGCTTCTCGAGATCCATACTCGATCCTCCTCCTTTGCGCGAACCGCGGCTGTGATGAACCGGTACGGTCTCACTCATCAACAGCGCCCAATAAAGAAGGCCAACGCTGGTTGAAAAGGCTGGCGAGTTGAGCTGATCGATCAGGCCGACCAGGTTCTCCGGGCGCGCCACGCGCACGGGCAGGCCCATCGTTTGGCTGGCCAGGGCGCGCATGCCGGGCAACTGGCTGGAACCGCCGGTGAGCACCATGCCCGCCGGGAGCAGCCCGTCGTAACCGGAGCGCTTGATCTCCTGCAGGACCAGTTCGAAAACTTCTTCCACGCGCGCTTCGATGATGTGCGCCAGCTCTTTCCGGCTGACCTGCATGGGGCGTTCCTCACCGAACGCCCGCACCGTGAAGGCTTCTTCTTCGCCGATCTCTGCTTCTACCGCGTGACCATTAGCTTTTTTGATATCCTCAGCCTGCGGCAGTGAAAGCCGCAGCCCGTGGGCGATATCCGAAGTGATGTGATTGCCGCCGACCGCCAGGACCATGGTGTGCCAGATGTCGCCGTCGATGTAAATGGCCAGGTCGGTGGTGCCGCCGCCGATGTCGCAGACGACCACGCCCATTTGCCGCTCGGTCTCCGAGAGGACCACCTCGGCGGAGGCCAGAGGATTGAGCACGAACTGCGAGACTTCGACGCCGGCCGCCTGTACGCACTGGCGCAGGTTTTCGACCGTCGAAGCGGATGCGGTGATGATGTGGGCTTCCACTTCCAGGCGGTAGCCGTGCATGCCCACCGGGCTGCGGATGCCGTCCTGACCGTCCACGATGAAACCGCGCTGGATGACGTGAATGATTTCACGGTTATGGGGGATGGCAACCGCCTGGGCAGATTCGAGGGCGCGGGCCACGTCTTCTTCGTCGATCACGCCGCCGGTGATGCCCACCACGCCACGGCTGTTGACCGATGCGACGTTGGCGCCGGCCAGGCTGACCAGCGCAGAAGTGATTTCGAGGCCGGACGTGCGCTGCGCTTTTTCCACCGAGCGGGCGATGGATTGCGAGGCCGCGGCCAGATCCACGATGGTGCCTTTCTTGATGCCCTGCGAGGGCTCAATGCCCACGCCAAGGATGCGCAGGTTGTGCTCGCCCTCCACCCTGGCCACCAGGGTGCAGATTTTGGTCGTGCCGATGTCGATACCAACTACGATGGGTTCGTCCATGGCGTCCTACTCCGTTCGGAAAAAGGGAGCGCTGGTGTATTCCACGCTGATCACCACGGGCGTGATCCCGCGCTCGGAAAGCTGTTGAACAATGGTTTCATATTCAGAGACCTTCGTCTCGAGGTTGGTCAAATCGTTGCCGATGAAGACTTTCCAACCGCGGGCATCCGACCAGCCCAGGCCGTTGGCCGTGCTGAAGGCGAGCGGCGAACCTTCGGGCACCTGCGTGCTCAATTTGAGTGCGGCGCTCAGCAGGTTGAGGTCCATCCGGCTGCCTTCGCCGGTCGCGAAAACCGCCGGCCGGGCCGCCGGGGTTTCCGCCGCGGCTTCATCCGTTTCAACCGCTTCCGGGACGATCAGCGCCGGCAGTCCGTCGGCCTGCAGGGTGACCAGGATGGCGGCCTCGCCGCGCGCCGGGATGAGCACGCCCTCCGGGTCCACCCAGACCGTCCGGTCCGGCATTTGCCAGGCGACCACCGGCTGGCGTTCGCGCGCGCTGATGGCGACCCTGGCGG
>CALMIB010000254.1 GCA_937863945.1 uncultured Longilinea sp. | reverse complement strand
CCCTGATTATACGCGCCGGGCAGCGCTTGCCGCTTCTCAAAAGCGCAAGGATCGGTCGAAACCGTGACATTTACCCGTCAAACAGGTGACATTCGCAACCGCCGGCATTGTTGACACTTCCGGTTTGGTTGTGCTATTCTTTCGGCAACATACAGCTTTTATAAGTCTCAGGAAAGGACTTACAACCATGGCTTATCAAATCGACGCGAATGAATGCATCGCCTGCGGCGCCTGCGAACCCGAATGCGCTGAAGGCGCGATCTCGGAACAGGGCGGCACGTACGTGATCGACGCCGCCAAGTGCCAGGATTGCGGCAATTGCGCGGACGTTTGCCCGGTGGGCGCGCCCAAGAAGATGTAATTTCAGCATTCTCCTCTTTGTTTTCTTCAAAGCAGCCGGCCCTTCCGGCTGCTTTTTGGTTGGGCGCGCAGGATATTTGACAGGCGGTTTTTCACGGTTATAATTATCGTCAATCCATTTAGTCGATGTATTCAAGGAGCCGCTTTTTATGTTGCAAACCGTCCTGATCACATTGCACAACATTTCGCGCTGGCTGGTGCTGGTCTTCGGCATCCTGGCCGCTGCGCGCGCGTTCTCCGGCTGGCGCGGCAAAAAAGCCTGGACCCCGGCCGACGACCGCGCGGGCATGCTGTTTACCTCGCTGCTTGACCTGCAACTGCTGATCGGAGTGGTGCTGTACTTCACCAGCCCGTTCATGCTGCCCATTTTGCAGAACTTCGGCGCGGCCATGGGGAACAGCTCGCAGCGATTCTTCGCAGTCGAACACGTTTTTGCCATGATTTTAGCGATCGTCGTTGCCCACATCGGGCGATCCCTTTCCAAAAAGGCCGCCGGCGACGTGGCCAGGCACAAGCGCGCTGCCATCGGGTTCACCGTGGCGCTGGTGCTGATCCTGGCGGCCATCCCCTGGTCGCGTCCGCTGCTGCAATTCTTCGGGCTATTCACCCTGTAAGAAGAAGTTCTGAGTGATAAAAGAGAGCCTTTGCAGGCTTTCTTTTTGTTGCGGCCTGGCCGCCGCGGTTGGAATGGGCGCTGTGCCGGCAGATGTCAGGCGATTGTAAGGATTTATAGCGGTCAACGGTTTGACGAAACGCCTGCAAGCTGTCATAATTTAATCACGAATGTGAGTGCAGCATGGCCAACGAAACCGTTCTCGTCATCGAAGATAATTTTGACAACCTCGAATTGGTGCGCTTTGTGCTCAGCCAGGCGGGCTTTGCCGTGCTTTCGGCCACCGACGGGCGCAGCGGCCTGAGCGTTGCACGCGAAAAGCTGCCTGACATGGTGCTGCTCGACCTGTCGATCCCGGAGATGGACGGCTGGCAGGTGGCGGCGCAATTGAAGGGCGACCCGGCCACGGCGCATATTTGCGTGGTGGCGCTCACCGGTCACACCCTGCCCGGCGACCGCCAGCGCGCCTTCGACTCCGGCTGCGACGGCTACATCTCCAAACCGCTGGATTTGCCGAACTTTGTCGGCGAAATCCAGGCCCTGCTCCAGCAATCCCAGGCCCGCCGCAGTTGACGGCGGGTTTTTGGTTAAGATAACCACAGAGGCATTGTGCCCGTTAGGGCACGGAAGACACGGAGAAGAAAATTTATTATTAGAGGTGGTAGCGGGTAGCGGGTCGCGACCCGCTTCTTGCGCCATTACCCGCCGTGGTCTGATCATATCCATCCATGTTAAGAATCCAAAACCATCATTCGCGTGGTTTTCTCTGAGGTCCCTGTGACCTCGGTGGCTATCTTTTTCCTTTCCCTTACTCCTCCATTGCATTACAATCTCCGCATGCCCACGAACGAAGATGCCATTCGCATCGACCGCCTGGTCCGCTCGAAGCGGCGCACGCTGGCGCTGCAAATCGACGCGGGCGGGCGGCTGATCGTGCGCGCGCCGCAGCGCATGCCGCTGCGCGACATCGAACGCCACGTGCAGGCGCGCGCCGATTGGATCCGCAAACACCAGCAGCATTTTCGCGCCCGTCCCGCGCCCGAACATCACTACCGGCCCGGCGAGCGCTTCTCCTACCTGGGCGCCGAATATCCGCTGGCGCTGGTGGAAACCGCCCGCCCGGCGCTGGCGCTGATCGACGGCGTATTTTGCCTGTCGCGGGCGGCGCTGCCGCGCGCCGGCCAGGTGTTCACCGCCTGGTACCGCGCCCGGGCGCGCGAAGTCTTCACGCGGCGCGCCGGCGAGCATGCCCGGCGCGTGGGCGTGAGCTTTGAAAACCTGCGCGTCAGCTCGGCGCGCACGCGCTGGGGCTCGTGCAGCAACCAGCGCACGCTCAGCTTCACCTGGCGGCTGGTGATGGCGCCGCCCGAAGCGATCGACTACGTGGTGATTCACGAGCTGGCGCACTTGCAGGTGCGCGGCCATTCGCGCGACTTCTGGGCGCTGGTGGCGCGCTGGATGCCCGCCTGGCAGCCGGCGGCCGCCTGGCTGAAGGAAAACGGCTACAAACTCTCGCTGTGAGGTTCGCCGGGCACGTACAGGCTGGTCACGTCGCCCTGGTCATTGCCCAGCGCGTCGGGCGGGCAGCGCAGCAGCCAGTAGGCCACCCACAGGTCGCCCACCGCGCCGGCCGCGTTGAGCACCACCACCAGCATCACCAGCGGCACCCAGCGCACCGGCACAATCGCCAGCAGCAGGATGCCGATGAGCGTGATGCCCACCAGCGGCGCCAGGCTGGTGATGAGATAGGGCGTGCGCCGCACGTACCAGTCCGGCGCGGCGGCAAAGGCATACGCGCCGCGGAAGCCGAATTTCGGCCGCGTGCGCGTATAGTGCCAGAAGAAGATGCCGTGGAAGGCCTCGTGCACCACCATCATGGCAAAGGTGGCGCCCAGCACGATCAAAATTACCACCAGGAAGTTGCTGGTGCCCTCGATGGAAAAGGTGAAGGTGGCGGCCACGTCCTGCGGGCGCAGCCAGCGCAGCAGCGCCAGCATCAGCACGCCGGCCAGGCCCAGCAGCGCCAGGCTGACCACATTGAGCATGAACAGGGGCGCGTTTTCACGGATGGAAAGGCGTTTGTACAGGCGGTAATGCGCGGGAAGGGTTTGGGTGGCGTTCATAAATGGGGGGGAGCGGATTGGTTTGAACAGGGGGAGTGTTGTTTTGAGCCGGAGCGCGGCGGAGACAAAGAATCTTAAGTCAG
>CALMIB010000253.1 GCA_937863945.1 uncultured Longilinea sp. | reverse complement strand
AAATTGTAAAGTGGGCCAACCACCAGTTCTTATTATAGCCGTCTCTGCCTGTTCAACAGCTTACAAACAAATAACAAACCGTTCCGAAAGGTTATTTCTCACCATCCCTGCCCGTGCATCACCCCGCCGCCGTCGCGGAACAGCGAAACTTCAACGCGGCCCATGTGGTGGATTTGCAACCGGTAGGTATGCCCCAACCCGTTGGTGTAAATGCCGCGCGTGCCAATCTCCAGCAGGGTGTCCTCGTCGATGGCCCAGCCCTCGCCGACCAGCTCCATCGCCACGGCATGGATCAGGCGGGTGAGGTTGCCGCGCTGCCCGGCGTGACATTCGACCGCGAACGGCGCCAGCCCCAGGCCGGGGCGCACTTCCAGGTCGTCCAGGCCCTCGCTGGTCGAGCGGGCCTGAAAGGGATGCTGCTCCCCGTCCACGCTGACGCACCAGCCGCCCACCACGGCCCGGTCGCCGGCCACCACCGCGCCCGAGGAAAGGCCGCAATAGGGCAGGTTTTTCTCTTTGAGCCAATCGACCCAGGCGGTGTCGGCGCACAGCACCTGCTGGCACAGCGGCGTGGAGGTGCCACACACGCACACGCCGGTGGGTTCCAGCGCCGCCAGCGCCTGCGCGTCCAGGGTTTGCCCTTCGGTCAGGGGCAGGTCAAAGATCGCGTCGGGCGACGCGCCCAGCTTGACGAAGATCTTGCGGTAATAGGCCAGCAGCTCGACGGTCTCGGTCGGCACCACGCCCACGGCCGCCAGCGCCAGGCGCGCCTCCGCGCCGCCGGCAGCCTGTAAGAACCGCCCGTATGTGTCTGCCCAGGTTTTTGGCTGGTCGCCCCCGCCGCCGATCAGGAAAATGTTTGACATGGCTCCCTCGCTTGCCCTCTCTCCTGCGTTCGAGTCGGATGGTCAGTTCAACGCGCAATCAACCTTGATGAGAACCGCGCCAGGCCAGCAGCGCGGGCAGATGCTCTTCATAATGCCCAAAGGTGTTGTCCGCGATCCATTCCACAAACGGGCGGCCCTTCGTCCAGGCGAAACAGCGCGGGTTGAAGAGGTGCTCTTCGGGCGCGGCGGCAGCCAGGCGGCGCAGCGCATGGTAGCCCCAGGATTCGCTCTCGCGCACCTGCGCCAGCGATAGCCCGCGGCTTTGCTCAAAGGCGCGCGCATTCAGCGCGTCCACCGAAAGGCCGGCGCCTTCCAGGGTTTCAATATCCCCGAACACCAGCCCCAGGTAGATGTCGCCGGCGCGCTTTTCCCAGAAAGCCAGGTGCGCCAGCAAATCCTTGACCGACCAGCCGTTGTCCAGCGCGGGCAGGAGCATGTCGCCGTCGCTCAGGCCGGCCAGGGCATCCTCCAGGCGGCTGCGCCCGGCCAGCATTCGTTGAGTCAGTTCGCGCCGGTCCATGCGGCTTTTTGGCTCCTCTGCCCCGCGCTCATTATACTCCCTGCGCGCTGATTGCGCTGCGAAAACCTCATCCCGGTGCGCCGGCTACATGCCGGTTTGGGAGGAGGTAAACTGCACGTGGTTGCCGTCGGGGTCGTAAAACGCGCCGTAGGCCACCATGCCTGACTACCGCGGAAGATTCTTCCCAACGGTTGATGGCCAGGTTGGTTTTGCTCTCCTCGCTGAATTCCATCCAGCCGGTCTCGTCGTTCAAAAAGGCCACCGGCCAGCCCAGCGCGTCCGCATAGAACTGCTTGGCGCGCTCCCAATTGGATACGTAGGATTGCACCACATTGACATCCTTGAATAGCGACATGCCTGCCTCCTGGTAAGAATGAATGCGCCACCGAGAACACAGAGCTTGTGGAAGGAGAGGAGAAGCCCCGTATTCAAGCCGGATGGACGCTGTATTCTGTAAGTTTTGTTGGAAAATAAATTGTATATTGAATTTATCAATAATTTAGCCGAAAGTCAACCGGCAAATCGGCGCGAACCGGTTTTTTTGCGCCCGCGCGGGCAAGCAAGTATAATGGGCGCATGCACTATACTTTACACACCACCTTTCCCGAAGCTCTGAAAGCCGATTGGAACGCGCTGTTGGCTGAAAGCGTCAACCACGTGCCGTTCCTGCGCTATGAATACCTGTATCATTGGTGGCAGTCGCGCGGCGGCGGCGAGTGGCCGCCCGAGAGCGATCTGGCCATCGTCACCGCGAACGAAAACGGCCACCTGGCGGGCATCGCGCCGCTCTTTCGCGCCGAACATGCCGGCCGCCCGGCGCTGCTGCTGCTCGGCAGCATCGAGGTATCAGACTACCTCGATTTCATCGTCCGCCCGGCCGACCTGGCCGCTTTCCTCGGCGGGCTGCTGCCCTTTCTGGCCGAAACGCTGCCCGGCTGGCAGGCGCTGGATCTGTACAACCTGCTGGATTCCTCGCCCAGCCTAATCGCGCTGCGGGCCGCCGCGACCGCGCGGGGTTGGGACTTCCGGCAGGAGCAGTTGCAGCATTCGCCCTACATCCCGCTGCCCGGCGACTGGGAGACCTACCTGGCCGGCATCGACAAGAAACAGCGCCACGAAATCCGCCGCAAGATGCGCCGCGCCGAAGAATCCAGCATACCGGTGAGTTGGAGCATCACCCGCGACCCGGCCGAGCTGGAAACCGACATGGAGGCTTTTTTGGCGTTGATGAGCCAGGATCCCGAAAAGGCGGCTTTTTTGACGCCGGCCATGCGCGCGCACATGCGCGCCACCATGCGCTGCGCCTTCGAGGAGGGCTGCCTGCAACTGGCTTTCCTGAATATCGACGGCCAGCGCGCCGCCGGCTACCTGAACTTTCATTACCTCGACCGGCTGTGGATCTACAACTCCGGCCTCGACCGCTCGTTCGGCGAATACTCGCCCGGCTGGGTGCTGCTGGGCGACCTGCTGCAGTGGGCCAACCAGAACGGCGTGCGCGAGTTCGACTTCATGCGCGGCGACGAGGAGTACAAGTACCGCTTTGGTGCGGTGGACCGCTTCGTGATGCGCGCCACGCTGCTGCCCCGCCTGGAGCGGGAGCGCGCAACGATATAATCCGACCTGTTTGGTCGTATTTTTAGAATCCTGTTATAATCGCCGGCATGAAATACCACATCTGGACGGAAGGCTGTCAGATGAACGTGGCGGATTCGCAGCGGGTGGCCTCGGCGCTTGAGCACCTGGGTTATCACGATACGCCGCGCCCGGATGAAGCCGACGTGATTGTTTTGAATACCTGCGTGGTGCGCCAGTCGGCCGAGGACAAAGCCTACGGGCGGCTGAGCTCGCTGCGCCCCCTGAAGTTGCAGCGGCCTGGCCTGGTGATCAACCTGATGGGCTGCCTGGTGGGCATCAAGAACGGCGAGCGCCTCAAGGCGCGCTTCCCCTACGTGGACGTTTTCTCGCCGCCCTCCGACCCCGGCCCGCTGGTGGCCTTCCTCACCCAGGGGCAGGCGCACGACCTGGAGCAGGCCGAAACCGCGCAGCGCCACGCCTGGATGGACGAGGACCTGATCCTGCCGGCCAGCGAGCGCGGCAAACTCGTCAGCGCGCACGTGCCGGTGGTGCTGGGCTGCTCGCACGCCTGCACCTATTGCATCATCCCCTACCGCCGCGGCGTCGAGGTCTCGCGCCCGCCCGAGGAGATCATGGCCGAGGCGCGCTCGCTGGTGGCGCAGGGCGTCAAGGAAATCACCCTGCTGGGGCAGATCGTCGACCGCTACGGCAAGGACCGGCCGGATTACCCCACGCTGGCCGGGCTGCTGGTGCGCCTGAACGCGCTGGACGGGCTGGAACGTATCCGCTTCCTCACCTCGCACCCTAACTGGATGAACGATGAACTGCTGGACGCGGTGGCCGAGCTGCCCAAGGTGATGCCGCACATCGAGGTGCCCATCCAGGCCGGCGACGACGCGGTGCTGGAGAACATGCGCCGCGGCTACAGCGTGCAGCAATACCGCGATTTGGTGGCCAAAATCCGCGCGCGCATCCCCAACGTTTCGATCGCCACCGACATCATCGTCGGCTTTTGCGGCGAGACGGACGAGGCGTTTGAGCACACCTACGAGTTGCTGGCCGACCTGAAGCTGGACGTGGCCCACCTGGCGCGCTATTCGCCGCGCGAGGGCACCGTTTCGGCGCGGCGCATGCCCGACGACGTGCCGGATGAGGTGAAGTGGGAACGCTTCCGCCGGTTGGAGGAATTGCAGGAGAACATCGCCGCTGAGATCCACGCGCGCTACCTGGGCGGGACGACCGAGGTGCTGTTCGAGGAGAAGGTGAAGAACCGCTGGAAGGGCCGCACGCCGACCAACAAGCTGGTCTTCGTCGTATCGAACGACGACCTGCGCGGCCGGCTGCTGCCGGTGCAGATCACCTGGACGGGCCCGTGGTCGATGCAGGGCCGGGTGATGGAGCCGGTGCTGGCGGAAAGATAGGCCACAACTGAATTAAAAAGAACAGGCCGGGGTGAAAGCCCCGGCCTATTTTTAAACTGTCTGCGGGTTACTTCGCACCCTGCGATAACGCCTGCAGGAACGAGTTGACCACAATCTGCGTGGACTGCTGGCGCCCGGCCGAATTGCCCATGCCGCTGGCGGCCATGAAGGCCTGTACCAGCGCGGTCATGGTGTTGCCGCCGCTCTGCCTGGCCTGCATGAAGGCCATCGCGCCGGTCAGCAGGTCGCCCAGGTCCAGGCCGCTCTGGCCGCTGCCCTGCGAGGAGGTTTGCCCGCCGCCGAGCAGTGCGCCGAGCAGATCGCCCGCGCCGCCCTGCGAGGCCGGCTGAGACTGTGCTTGCCCGCCGCCCAGCAACGCGCCGAGCAGGTCGTCCATGCCGCCCTGAGAGGCGGGTTGCGCCTGAGCCTGGCCGCCGGTCATGCCGCCCAGCAACGCACCGAGCAGGTCGTCCATGCCGCCCTGGGCCGGAGCCTGAGGCTGCGCGCCCTGCGCCGCGCTGCCGCCCTGTGCGGGGGCTTGCCCGCCGCCAATGAGCGTTTGCAGCAGGTCCAACGCGCCGCGCTGATCGATCTGCTTGCCCTTGAACTGCGCGGCGGCCTGGTTCAGGTTCTGCGCGTAGAGCTTGCCCGAGCCGCTGGTGGAGCTTTTGGAGAGCTGTTTGGCCGCGTAAGCAAGCGCCGTGCTGGCCGAACTGCCCTGCTTTTTCTGCAGCGCGCCGGTGATGGTCTCAAATGTGCGCACCATGTTATCGCCATGATCGCTGTTGTAATCGTCCGCCTGGTTCAGGCTCTGCTGGTTTTGGGCCAGTACCTGGGTGACCGTCCCGAAAAGCCCGGCCAGATCTATGCTGCTTTGTGCCATGTGACTGCTCCTGGCTCTACTTCTTGAGCTTCAGTTCTTCAGGCAGGGGCGGGATTTCGATTTCCAGGCCGAGGCGGATATCGTTGGGGTGGTTGCCGATGATGGCCTTGTTGTGTTCGTAGATCAGGCGCCAGTAGGGTTCCTTGAAGGAGCCGTAATATTTTTGCGCCAGGCTGGCGTAGGTATCTTCCTTGGTCCAAACGTGCTTGATGATTTTGGCTTTTTCCAGGGCCTCGGCCTTGGCGGCGAATTCAGCCTTGGCTTTGTCGGCCAGGGCGGCCATATCCTTGGCGGCCTGTTCCTTCTTGGCTTTGGCTTCCGCTTCCAGGCGGGCTTTTTCGGCGGCGGCGGCCTGCTTGGCTTCTTCAGCTTTCTTGGCCAGGTCGGCGGTCATGGCGTCCTTCTTGGCCTTGGCTTCGGCGGCCAGGCGAGCCTTTTCGGCTTCGGCTTTCCTGGCGGCTTCCTCGGCGGCTTTCGCGGCCGCGGCAGCCTTTTCGTCGCGGTCGGTCAGGGCGTCGATCGCCTGATCGAAAATGCTCTTCTTCTTTTTCGGTTCAGCCATCAGGTTTCTCCTTTTTTGTTTCTGAAAAAGTGGAAGTTGGTACAAAGTCAGTATAACCCGAAAACGGAAAACAGATCAAATTGATCAGACAACCGAAACGGGTGCCGGTCATTGTTGCCGCTCTTCTGTCAGCGGCTCAAGAGGACAAAACCATCTCATGCTTCGCGGAGCGACACTTGCGCCGGTGAGCATCACCTTCCCAGGGGGTCATCAGTACAATGACCTTGGTTGACCTCACCTGAGGAAAGGCGCGGATCAAAAGGCGCTGGTCTCCGACCAGCGCATCAAAGTTTTTTATTCTGGCAGCGGTGGGTCGCGACCCGCCGCTGCCGCGTCCACTGCGGGCATCCAGCTTAATGGCAAGGGCCTGCCCGATCAGCGTCTGACCGCCGGGAGGTAGGTCATTTTCGCGTTGAAGGCCAGCCAGGTCTCGATGCGTTCGTCCGGGCGAGCTTCGTTCCAGATGCCGGCCACCCATTCGCCGTTGACGGCCATATCCAGCCCGCCGCGGCCGTTTGAATCGCTTTCATGGATGACGTAGCCGCCTTTTTCGCCGCCGCCGTAGAAATAGACGTTACCGCGCACAGGCGGGATGCCGCAGATATGCCACCCGACCACGGGAAACCAGCCGTCGATCAGGCCGATCCGGGGATCGCAATCGTGGTCATAGTCATTCAACGTGGTGGGGTACGGGCGGAACGGCGTGCAGGTGGATGAATCCGGGAAACAGCCAGCCAGGTAGATATCGCTCTGGGTCGGGTGGTCGCTGGTGACCGTGGCGAAGGCAATCCACATCCTGTCATCGGATGCGGCGGCGGATGGGCCGCCGATAAAATACCAACCCTTCGCGGCCGGCAGGTCAACCGCCTTCACGCCGCCCGAACCGGAGCAATTAGCCGGTGCACAGTAATACAGTTGCATCCAATCGCTGCTGCCGGCCGCCTTTTCATCAGCGGACAGCGCGATGTAAACATAACCATCGTCAGATTCCACGCCGACGGCGGGCGGGAGGAACGGGCCCGTTTCCATCTGCAATTTGTGCGCCATATCGCTATTCAGGGTGCCGGCATTGTCGTTGTAAAAACCGGTGCGGGCGTTCCCGGTCCCCTGCAGCCAGGCAACGTGCAGCGAGCCGGCCGCGCTGACCGCCGCGGCGGCATCGGTGCGGCGCACGCCGTCATCCGCGGCGGGGTGGTCGCTGACCCAGTGGCAGGCATAGGAGATGTCGCTGACGCGGCAGTAGCGCAACGCGCTGCCGGCCGCGTAGCCGTTGGTGACCTCATGGACCGCATAGACCGTTTCGCCGCGGCTGGCGAGGATGGGCGCGGACAGGCTGTGCGTGCCCGGGTCCAGCACGTGAGCGCTCATATCATCGCTGGTGGTGTACCAGGTGGAGCACAGCCGCCCGGTGAGGTTATCCGCCGGACAATTTTGCCAGATCAGGTAGGCCACGTTCGAATCGGTGACCGTCACTTCCGGGTTGAGGAAGGTGTAACCGCCCGCCGGGGTAAAGTACCACAACGCGCCCACTTCGCCCTGACGCGTCATTTCATAGGTCAGCGTGCATTCCGGGTTGGCCGCCCCCGTGGGGCAGACTGCCCGCAGGATGTGCTTGGCGCCGGTGGGATCCATGGCGATGGCCAGTTGGCCGTCAGCGGTGGCGGTGTGATTAACATCCATCAGCGAACGCGGCGCAGGCGGCGGGTAGGTTTCGGTGCAGCCGGCCAGCAGGAGCATGCACAATGCCAGGAGCCAGGGCAGGGTACGTTTCATGGCTGAATTCCTTGTTATTTAATTGGTGCAGAAATATGCGCGGAGAACTTTCTATATTTTACGCAAGTTGTGAAAATCGGATGAAATAAAGCACAGGCATAATTCAGCGGTTGATCAGATCACGGCCGCCGGAAGGAAATCAAACGCAATTTACGCAGCGTTATTTGGCAATGGGCGGAAGGAAGGAACGCGAAGCGATTCCAGGCAAAAGCAGGTGAGGTAAGCGTCCGTCGGCGACCTGGGCTTTTCGCGCCGGGCGGCTTTGTAGGCGCTGACCGCCTCGGCCGGGATCAGCCAGGCGCGGCTGGGTGACTGAAACGCGCCCTCCAGTTCGCCCTTCTTCATCAACGCGCGCACCGAAGCCGCGCTGATGTCGAGCTTATCGGCGGTTTCCTTGATGCTCAGGTTATCGGGCATGCTCCATTCTCCCGGGCAATCTTCTATAGCATCCATAAGCGCATCGAATGGCTATTTTTCTTCGCCTTTGGGGTCGTATTGATATAA
>CALMIB010000252.1 GCA_937863945.1 uncultured Longilinea sp. | reverse complement strand
ATCGATAAAGTTGCAAGGTGAGGGTGAAAACCGGGCCGCCTTGCGGCGGTTATGCGATAATGGCTCAAATCCACCATGTCCTCGTCCGATCCCTTCCCGCTTGTCTTTGACCGCGCCGCGGTCAGTTCGGGGCAGCGCCTGCGCCTGATCAGTTCGCGCCGGCCGCTGTTCATCCTCGCCGTGGTCGTGCTGTTCTCGCTGGCCACCATCTGGGAGCAACTGCTGCCCTGGCTGCGCGGCGAAACGCCCGTGCCGCCCGAGCTGATCGCCACGCTGTGGGGGCTGGGGCTGGCGGGACTGGTGCTGGTGGTGATGTTTGTGCTGGTGCCGCTGGTCGATCCGCTGATCAACCACTGGTGGCAGCGCGAATACCGCCTGGCGCTGCTGCCCGACGCGCTGCGCATGATCGGGCCTGACGGCGCCAGTTACGACGTTCCCTGGGAAAAGGTGCGCCGCGTGCTGCGCAACGAACGCGCGCTGGTGCTAATTTTTGGCAGCGACCGGCGCGATTTTCTCATCCTGCCGCGCGCAAGCCTGCAACCGTTCGGGCGCGAAGCGCTGCTGGACCAGTACATCGAGGCGGCGAAGGGGAAAACAAACGGATAGGGGCGGTCGCGACCCGCTGTATCGATAAGGCGCGGTCTCTGACCGCGCTCTTTCTTTCCCCCGCATCACTTCCCCAACGACTTGCGCGTCAACACGCCGAACAACTCGGCGCCATCATGACCCTTGCCCAAATTACCTTCCGTGAAATCGGTGTTTTTGGATAAAATGGATGAATTCAGTTCTCGATCGGACCAGGATGCAACGAAAACCGCTATTTCTCCAGGGAGCCCGCGACACGCTGCCCATCCTCATCGGGGTCGCGCCGTTCGGCATGATCTACGGCGTGCTGGCAGTCAAGGCCGGCCTGAGCGTGGCCGCCGCGCAGGGCATGTCCGTGATTTTGTTCGCCGGATCGGCGCAGTTCATGCTGGTGCAGTTGCTCGGCGCGGGCACGCCCTGGTTCGTGGCCGTCGCCTCGGCCTTCATCATCAACCTGCGCCATGCGCTTTACAGCGCCTCGATCGCGCCGTACACGCAGCGCCTCTCGCCGCTGTGGAAGGGTCTGCTGGCTTACGTGCTGGTGGATGAGGTTTACGCGGTGACCATTACGAACTTCGAACGCAACGCAGCCCGCCCCGCGCAGCACTGGTACATGCTGGGCAGCGGGCTGGCGCTGTGGACGGGCTGGCAGCTTGGCACCGCGCTGGGCATCTTTTTGGGCGCGCAGATCCCCGAGGGCCTGTCGCTGGATTTCACCCTGGCGGTGACCTTCATTGCCCTGCTGGTTCCCACCCTGAAAGACCGGCCCATGCTGCTGGCGGCGCTGGCGGCCGGGATCACCGCCGTGGCGGCCAACGGGCTGCCGTACAAATCCGGGTTGATGCTGGCCGCGTTGGCCGGCATCCTCGCGGGCCTGTGGAGCGACCGGGCATGGCAGAAACCTGGCTGATCATCCTGCTTTCGGGCCTGCTGACCTACGCCATCCGGCTGTCGTTCATCGCGCTGCACGGACGCTGGCAGCCGCCGCTGCTATTTCAACGCGCGCTGCGCTACGTGCCGCCGGCGGTGCTCAGCGCCATCCTCCTGCCCGAAATCTTCCTGCCCGGCGGCCAGCCCGATTTTTCGCTGCTCAACCCGCGCCTGCTGGCGGGTATCCTGGCTGCGCTGGTGGCCTGGCGCACGCGCAACACCTTCCTGACCATCGTGGTCGGCATGTCGGGGTTGTACCTGTTCCAGATGATTATTCGATAATTGTGTTTTGTGACCGGCTTTTTTCCCGGGAGAAGGAATTTACCGCCAGGGACGCGAAGAAAACAGATGGGGCCGGTCAGTGACCGCGCCCCATCTTGCTTTACGCATACCGCATTACCGAATCAACCAATACCGTTTCCTCTCACTTGATGATCGCCCCAAACGGCACGAAGGCCAGGCGCGCCAGCTTGAAGTGCTGCCGCCCGAAGGGGATGCCGATGATGGTGATGTAGAAGAGCAGCCCCAGCGTGATGTGCGTCAGCGCCAGCTCCCAGCCGGCCAGCAGAATCCACAGCACGTTACCGATCAGTCCGAATGCACCGAACTGCCCGATTTGCACGTCGCGGCCGAAGGGGAAGGCCGAAAGCCCGGCCAGCTTGAAGCACTGCACCCCGAACGGGATGCCGATGATGGTCACGCACAAAATCAGCCCGGCCAGCGCCCACATAATCATCGGGATAAACCCGCCCAGCACAAACCACAGAAGGTTGCCCAAGATGCTCATCGTGATGTCTCCTTGTGTGTATATACGGAGCAGGCCGGAAAAAGTTGCAAGGCCGGGGCTGAATGAACGGCCACTCCTCACCCGAGGCAAATATGTACCCCAGGCGGTCGCGCCTTATTCCTTTTCCACATCCAGGGCCGCAATCGCTTTTGTGACGGCCTTGCCGAAGACCTCTGTTTTAACTCGCTCATCCACCTTCTTGCGGGCAGCTTTCAGTTCATCACGCGTAAAAACCAGGTCGAGCATCCGGCAAGCTTTGAGCAGGCTGAGCAGGATGAGATCGGTTGGCTGAGGTTCTTCCCCCGCCAGGATCACAGCGCGAAGGTGAAGTTTCAGCCCATATTTGGCGGAACCGCCCGGCGGCGTGCCCTCCGCGGAGGGGGGTACCCAGGCGAAGTGTTTTTCTTCGAATGCGATCACGTTTTTCGCTGCAAGACGTGCAATGACTTTTTTCTTGAGCTTTTTGGTTGAGAGAACCCGGATCCAGTAGGTGACTTTTTGGGGAGCTTCCTCATCGCTGATTAAGATGAGCACCTCGTCCAACAATTCTTCGCCGGTCAGCGATTCTTCGGTGAGAATCAATTCTTTATCCTGGACGGTGACTTTGCCAAGCAAGGATAATTCTGCCAGAATCGCGCCGGCCAGTCCAAAACGCAGCGCTTCACTGGCAAAAGGGATCACTTCACCGGCATCATCTTCTATCGAAAGCAGCAATAGTTTTTCAGTCAGAGCCAGCATGCATTTTTCCCCGTTCTTGGTCTATGACTTTTACTCAATTGTATTCAAAGACCATTAATGGCCGGCTAAGGACGGCTTAACGTTGTGTAAAGCCGCAGCGGCCGCGCATGGAGAGAGGGGTGCGTGCCCGGGATTATCCGGCGATCGGCGGGGTTTGCTTCCCCAGCCGCGCGTTCAGCGTCCCGCCGGTCGCAGCGCTTTCCGGCCATTGGCCGCCCAGCAGGCGCCGGCAGACCTCTGCGATCCGTCCGGCTGAAGCGCCGCCATTTTGAATCGGCAGCAGGCGGCGCATGGCTTCCAGATCGCCGTCGGCGTGCACCTCTTTGCCAAGCGCCAGGCCGGTGAATACCACCGAGGATAATTGCGAGACCAGCACATCGCAATTGGCAATCATCTGGTGAACATTTCCATCCTCTAAAACCATCGCTTCGGGGGCGAGTTGCTCGATCTCCCGGCGGGCGCGCAGGGCATCCTCGTTGGGATGCAGCTTGAAAATGAGCTGCCGGCCGGCGGCAATGCGGCGGGCCTTGGCAATAAACCCGGCCCGGTCGTCCCATTTGAACGTTTCCCGCATGCTGCTGGTGGTGGCCAGAACAAAATGATGGTAGGGAAAATCGTTCTTTCGATAGGCGTCCAAATGGTCGAAATTTGGAACCCCGGTGACCAGGAGCTTTTCCGGTTTGATTCCCTTGCGCACGAACAGGTCACGGAAGCCCGGCGATGCCACACAGAACACATCGTAGGCATCCGAAAGGCCGGTGGCGGCCGTGTCCGCCAGGTAACGCGGGAACTTCAGGTAGCGCGCCAGTGCATATCCGAGCCCTTCCGGCGCAATCATCCCCTCCTGGACGAGCACCATCCATTTTCCGCGCAGGTTGGGCTGCACGATCAGGTCGGTGCAGGTGACCACCAGGTCGTAATCCCGTCCCTGGCCGCCAAAATCTACGGGTAAACCTTGCTGAGCCAGGTAACGGAGCGTATTGCGCCGGTGCCTGCCGCCCAGGATGGAAAAATCCAGCAACCCCAGGCGGCTTAACCCGCCCAGGATCCCCTGCGCATAAAAAGGGGTAAAAAAACAAGAATGCTCGCCAAGCTGGCGAGCAATTTGATGCATCATTGTGGTCTGATTGAGCGAACCACACACAAAGAGGATATTCGCGCTCATGAAATCCACCTGTTTGGATGGTTGGGTTGAATTCGCCCGTTTAGCCTGCGCGATACAAAGGCGATGCCTGGCGAATGCGCCCCAGGCGCAGCGGTTCCAGCGGGCCGGGGCACCAGGATACCCAACCGGCGGAGCGGAGTAAATAATTGGGCAGCCAGTTGAGCGCAATGGCAACTCCGCTGGTCTGCCGCGGGCCAACCCAGGCCCGGGTGGCCTTCGTTTCCAGTGCCAGGCGCAGCTCGGCAGCCGTCTTGCCGGCGAATTGAGTGGCGCCCTGGCCGATGGTGCGCAAGACATGCGAATCGCTGTTGCCGGCTTCGGCCAGCGGCAGCGAGCGGGCCAATGCCCAGGCGGCCTGGTTGCTTTGCCGGTGGAAAAGCCCGGCATTGAAGGCCTCAATCCCTACCAGTATTTGCGGAACGCCGGGTACCTGTAAAGCCGCGCGGATGGATTCCGCCGAAAGGCTGTTCATGCCGCGTGCCATGGGGTGGGCAGCGATGCACAGGCCGCCCTGCTCGCCCACGCGCAGCACCGTTTCGGCCAGCGATTTCCCCGCCGGAACGCGTTCCTTGAGAAAGAGAGCCAGTAAATGCCCTTCCGCGGTAGAAATTTCACTGCCCGGAATGACCTCAATTTGATAAGCCGGCGCCAGGTCAACTGCTTCCCGGGCGCCGGCAATTTCATCGTGATCGGTAATGGCGATCACATTTAAATCAGTATGGTCTCTGACATAGCGCAGGACCGCTGAAACGGAATAGATCCCGTCCCAACTGTGCAGGGTATGGATGTGCAGATCGGCTAGACCCATATCAGTTCCTTTCCAATCCTCGTTCCGGTAATGGACGGATCAATCTTTCTCCCTCAAGGTACTGCCGGAATGTTAAAGGCGGATCAACAATGGTTAAACCCATTGTTGTGGTTCTGATAGGGTTGGATTAACGCAGAGCTGCGGCCGCTGTGTGCTGTGGCGGCCGCAGGCGCATGATCGGAAGATTAATAAACCCCGCGTTTTGGGGGGATTTTCCTGCAAATATTTCGTATATACGTGATTCTATTGTGATTTCTTGCCGGTTTTGATAAACGTGCCAGCCTGCAGCTCCTCGAACGCCGTGCGCAGTTCGGCCTGCGTGTTCATCACGATCGGCCCGTACCAGGCCACCGGCTCGTGCAGGGGTCGCCCGGCGATGAACAGGAAGCGCAGCGGCTCGCGGCCGGCGGCGTGCACCGCCACGGCCTCGCCGTCGCCGTACAGCACCAGCGACCCGTCGCGGGGCAGGGGATCGCGCGGCAGATCGAAGTAATTGCCGGGATCCACTTCCACCTCCTCGCTGCCTACCGGCGCGAAGTGCCCTGTGCCGGCATACACATAGGCAAAGGCGGTGTGCCCGGGTGGGGTGGGGCAGGAGAACACCGCGCCCGGCTGCACCAGCACGTCCAGGTAGAGCGGATCGATGACGATGTCGGTCACCGGGCCGGTTTTGCCGCCGTAACTGCCGGCGATGACGCGCACCGCCGTGCCGCCGTCACTGGCCGCGGTGGGGATCATACCGGAGAGCACCTCCTGGTAGCGCGGGTTCATCATTTTGTGGCTGGCAGGCAGGTTGGCCCACAGTTGAAAGCCGCCCATGCGCCCGGCGGCGTTGGGTTTGGGCATTTCCTGGTGCAAAATGCCGTTCCCGGCGGTCATCCACTGGACGTCGCCGGGGGCGATCGTGCCGGCGTTGCCGATGCTGTCCTCATGCGTCACCGCGCCGTCGATCACATAGGTGATCGTCTCGATGCCGCGGTGCGGGTGCCAGGGAAACCCGGCGATGAAATCTTCGGGCTTTTCGCCGCGGAAGTCGTCCAGCAGCAGGAAGGGATCGAACAGGCGCGGCTCGTGGAAGCCAAAGGCGCGCTTCAGGCGCACGCCGGCGCCTTCGAGCGTGGGCGTGGCGTGAATGATGCGTTGGATGGCGCGGTATGCGGTCATAGGGGACCTCGGGAGGGGGGAAGAATTGGTATGCGGTAGGCGGATATTGGGAGAAGGGAAAGCCAGAAACGGTGACACCGTCGATTGACCTTATTTTAGCACAACGACTCGCGTCAGCAGCGTCCGAATACCCGATCAGCGAATACCCGGCTTTCCATCAGCAGGGGAGCGCAAAACCGCCCGTTTTTAGCCCGGGAATGGCAAACCGATTTTTATGTAAGATAATGTATATTATATTGCATATATAACATAGATCGGTATGCGGTATGCGGTATGCGGTATTCGGCGATGGATGAATTGCGTTCACCTTCGAGGGCGCCAGCTTGGCCCTTGCCTGGTTTTTGAGCAAGGGTCGCAGACTCTCTTCGGGCGCATGACATGCTCCACTCCCCCCCCCCCCCCTAACCTACGCGGGCCCGACTCCACGCAAACTCCGCCCTGGCCCTCCTAGAGAGTCCGCAATTCTTCCCCTCGCCTGCCCTTTACTTTTGACCG
>CALMIB010000251.1 GCA_937863945.1 uncultured Longilinea sp. | reverse complement strand
GAATCCGTCAAAGGCAGCCCTGGCCGACAGGTAAGCCTGCAGCGCGGCTTGCGCCCGACGGGAAAAACGCACGATGTCTTCCCGATTTCCTTTGCCGATGATGACGGCCTGCCCGTTCGGCCAATCCAGGTCGCCCCGCCGCAACCCGCAGGCCTCGTGGACGCGCAGCCCGGTATCCGCCAGGGTGAGCAGGAAAGCTCGGTCACGCAATGCACGCAGTTTTTCAACCCCCTCGAGCGTATCTAAATTGCGTGTAGTGGTGATTTTTGTGATAATTTTGTCGATAGCATCCGCCGGAAACTGGGGCAGGCGGATGCCGGGGCGGCGGGCGCGCTGGCGGATCAACATGCGAATACGCGCCAGGTTGACGGGCAGCAAATCCTCCGCAGCCAGGTATTCATAAAAGCCGGTGGCTGCCGTCAGGTAGAGCCGCTCCGTGGTGGGGGCGTAGCCCTTGAGAAATGCCGAAAACCATCCGATCGCATCTTCGCGCAGGCTTGCAACCGGCGCTTTTTCAGGATCCAGGTGGTTGGTTTGCAGGCAGAGAAGAAAAACCTGGATGCCGTTTTGATAGGTGCGGGCGGTGTTCTTGCTGCGTGCCAGGGCAACGCTGTCGAGGTAGGCTGAAGCGGCCTGTGAAATGCTCAGGGATCGCTGCTGCGGCGGTGGGATGAAGTCGTCATCGGACATGGCTCCATTATCCCATATATTATCAAAAACATTTTCATTCGTTGGCGAAAATCGGCTGTTTTTCTTTCGCATAACCGTATTTTTACACTAAATAATTCGCGTAGCTGTTAGAACAGCGATAATTCGATGGGATCAAATTTGTTGCACAAAAGAGGCGGGAAACTTAGAGGAAAGTAAACTCGTCTTTTGTGGATGGGTTGGGCCAGCTTTGGTGATACATGTGCGATCTTCAAGTAACCTGCACAGCCTCAAGCATCCAGCCGAAGAGGCTTTTAAGCTGAACACCCCTTTTTCGGGCTGATTATGAGGATTGTTATTGTTTTTTATAATAGTACTTATCAAAAACATAATCAAGATTTTTCAATCGCGATCTCCCCTGTCCCATCCTGTGTACCCAATCATCGCTTTCGTTCTTGTTTCGCGCGCGGCATCCATTGCAGGGTACAAAATCAATAAACCTGCAAGAAAATTGTTACCCCTGCAACTGGAACACTCCCCCACTGAGGTGATAAAATCAATCCAACTTGCTCGAAGGAAAATCTGATGCAACGTCCCAACCTCCAAAAGATCAGCCCGGATGTGAGCGCTTATATCGAATACCTTGAGACGCGGATCGCCGCGTTGGAGGGAAAACGCAGCCGGCCTGTGTCCCCAGTTGAAGACGATCACATCCGGGCAGAAACTGCCTTACCCCAGGAGACCACCAGCACGGACAGCCTGTTCACGCTGAGCGCCACCGGTAAACTCAAAAGGTCTTACCGCCACCTTTACGGACGGCAACACCGCGGCGGCATGGGCGTTTTTGACCTGGATGTTGACCCGCCCGATTTTCCCGTGGCCGTTCAAATCCTCCCGGAAGGCGCCAGCTTGCTGCTTTTCACCAATTTAGCCCGGGTGTTCCGCCTGCCCGCAGGCCGGTTTGACGCCAGCGAGGTGCGCGCCAAAGGCGAGGATCTGGCGGTTCGCTTCCCTTTGGAATCAGGCGAACGGTTTGTCGCAATGCTGCAGGACCAGGCCAGCGGCTACGTTGCGTTGGGTTCTCAACGCGGACGCGTGCGCGTGTTGCGTCACCACCTGTTTGGCGAGCATATGCGGCCGGGAACGGCCATGTTCCGGCCGGATGAGTTTGGTGAGCTGTCAGCCGTGTGTTGGACTCCCGGCAACGCCGACCTGCTGCTGCTCACCCGCCGCGGCATGGGCATTCGCTTTGCTGAAAAGCTGCTCAATCCGCAGGGCGACCTGGGAATCAGACTGACGGATGGCGATCAACTTGTCGCAGTCCTTTCCGTTGATGATGACAGCCAGGTATTCCTGGCCGGCGCGGATGGACGCGGTACGCTGCGTTCCATGAAGAGTTTTTCGGCAAATAAATCCGCCGGCGGCATTGGAAAGCTTGCCATGCGCACCGATCAACTGGCCGGTGGCCTGGTGGCCCATTCAACGGAGGATGTTTTCCTCATTTCGCGCCTGTCGAAGCTGATCCGGTTTCCGGCCATTGAGGTGCCGGAAACCGACGGTGTGGTTCAGGGCGTGGCGTGCATGCAATTGCGCGCGGATGAAGTTGCCGCCTTAAGCATCAGCCGCGGGCTGTCCTGATCAATTCAGAAAGGCGTCGAAGGATGCAATCGTACTCCCTGGCTTATGGAAAAACACGGCTGGATTTTTCTTTTCCTGATTTTTTCCAGGTGCAGCCGGTCGCACCTGAATTTGTGCCCGGAGCTGAAAATCCCATAGTCGAAGTCGAACGCGCGTTGGATCAAGGATTGGGTGGGATCAACCTGGATCGATTCCAAAATGCAAAAACCGTCGGAATCGCAGTGAATGATAAGACCCGTCCGGTTCCCCTGCACCTGTTGCTGCCGCCCCTGGTCGCGCGCCTTGAACGCATGGGCATTCCTTCCAACAATATCCGCTTTTATTTTGCGACCGGTACGCATGCGCCCATGACGCCGGCGGAAATGCGCTCGCTGCTCCCCCCTGCCCTGGTGGAACGGCATCCGGTTTATTCGCACGATTGCGATGCTGCGACCCGGATGGTTGACCTGGGGAAAACCAGTTATGGAACACCTGTTCTGTGTTCTGAGTCTTTCTTGGGCAATGATCTGAAGATCGTCACGGGAAATATCGAACCGCATCATTTTGCCGGTTTTTCAGGCGGCGTGAAAACCTTCTCGATCGGGCTGGCCGGCCGCGAGACGATCAATCGCAATCACAGCCAGCTGCTGGATCCCCGATCCCGCACAGGCGAGTTTGAAAACAATCCACTTCGCCAGGATATTGAAGAGATTGGCCGGCTGGCAAAAATTGATCTGGCCTTAAACGCGGTTCTGAACGAAAAGAAAGAAATCGTCCGGGCGTTCTTTGGGTCGCCGTTGGATGTCATCCAGGCCGGTATTCCTATCGCCAGGCAAGTGTGCCAGACGCCTGTGCACGGCAGGTACGACCTGGTGATCGCTTCGGTCGGCGGACACCCCAAAGACATCAACCTCTATCAAGCGCAAAAGGCGCTCACGCATGCTTCCATGCTTACCCGCGACGGCGGCGTTGTGATTTTGGTTGGTGCGTGCCCCGAAGGCAGCGGCAGCCAGGGTCTTGAGGATCAGATGATGGCGGCAAATTCCCCGGCGGATGTGGTGCAAAAATTTGACCGGGTAAATTTTCGGGTTGGACCGCATAAAGCCTTTCAATTTGCGCGTGAACTGGTGCGCATCCGCGTGATCTTGCTGTCTGAATTGCCCGCGGAACTGGTGCGACGGTTGTCCCTGATCCCGGCCGAAACGAGGCATCGGCGTTGTTCGACGCCCACCTGCACATCATCGATCCGCGCTTCGAGCTGCCCGGAAACGAGGGCTACCGCCCCGCCCCGTTCACCGCAGCC
>CALMIB010000250.1 GCA_937863945.1 uncultured Longilinea sp. | reverse complement strand
GTTGTTATCCATGTTGCCCACCAGTCCCAACCCCAGGTTGATCACAACAATGATGATCACGTTACCCAGCATGGCCCGCGCGTTGCGGAACAATTTGCGGTTTTGGTAGATGAAAATACCTTCCGCGGCGACCAACCCAAAGATCGCTGTCGATGCGCCCAGCGAGGAGGCCGCCGTCAGCAGGAATGACATTACGTTGCCGGCAAAACCGCTTACCAGGTAGAGAATGGCATAGCGCAGGTGACCATACTGCTGCTCCAGGCCGCGGCCGATCACGTAGAGCGCGTACATGTTAAAGAAAATATGCGTAATCGAGCCGTGCAGCCACATGGGCGTCAAAAGGCGCCAGTATTGCCCGGCGATGATGGCCTCGTTGATTTTCATCCCGTAAAGCGCCGGCAAATCCAGGCCCAGGGTCGCATCGGTGACATACTGCGCGATAAAGATCAGCACGCAGGAGGCGATCATGAAGTAGGTCACATAAGGTGTTTTGGCGTGCATTTGCCAGCGCACCACGGGTTCCGGCGGCGTGCTGGGATACGAATCGTTCCCGCCTGGATAAACCTGGTTCATACAATGACCTTGCGGTGCGGATTGCGCATGTGCTCGCTGTTAATGATCTCGATGATTTTATCGGCGGTTTCCGCCAGACAGCAGCGTTTATTGATCACAATATAGTTAAAAATGGGCAATGCGTCCAGTTCGCTCGGCGCGGCTTTAATCCGCCGGTCGATCTGCTCGGGGGTGTCGCTATCCCGGCCCAACAGCATGGCTCGCCAATCTTCCTCGCTGGCCGGCGTGATGAAAATCAGCAGCGCTTCCGGGAACAATTCGCGGAACTTCCGCGCGCCCTGCACATCCACCCGCATGATCACATCCAGCCCGCTGGCCATTGCATCGCGGATTTGTTTGCGCGGAACACCTTTGTAATCGTTATACACCAGGGCCCATTCGATGAATTCGTTATTGCGAATCATTTCCTGGAAGCGTTCGTGGGACAAAAAATAGTAATCCACCCCGTCACGCTCGGTCGGGCGCGGCGCGCGCGTGGTGGCAGTCACCACCTTGTGCAACGGAATGCCGCGTTTCAGCAGCTCTTCGATCACTGCATCCTTCCCCACCCCCGAAAGTCCGGAGATGACAATAAAAAGCGGTTCCCGTTTTTGCAGATTGAAATTCAAAGACGATTCACCGGCGGGCATGTTCATTACGATGAGATCCACTCCATTCAGGCAGGGTGTTGACGAAATTCTAAGATGAGCATGATTATAATTGATTATTCAAGTCAAATCACCCGGAGGTTGCCGCATGCCGGCTTATGAATATCGCTGCCTGAATTGTCAAAAACGCTTTGAGGTGTTTCTAAAATTTTCAGAATATGGCGTGAAGAAAGTCATCTGCCCGCACTGCCAGAGCGAGAATATCCAGCGCCGCATTGGCAAAGTGCGCGTGGCGCGCTCGGATGAAAGCCGCCTGGCCAATCTGGCCGACCCATCCAGCCTGGCCGGTCTGGATGAAGATCCGCGCGCGTTGGGCCGGATGATGCGTGAAATGAGCCGCGAGGTAGGCGAGGACATGGGCGGCGAGTTCGAGGAGGTGGTATCGCGCCTGGAATCGGGTCAGGACCCGGAGCAAATCGAGCGCGAACTGCCCGACCTGGCATCTGATTCACCCGCCGGGCTGGACGACGATTTTTAATCCGCCCCGGTCAGGGCCTTAAGTTCCTCAAAGGAGGTCAACCAGGAGATTCGGTTGAGGAATTCGGCCAGCGTGTCCGCTTCGGCGCGCAGCCGGCGCACCGCCGGGCCCACCGGGTCTCGCCCGGCAGCGCCCACGGGCGCATCGGCATAGGCGCCGTGAAAGGCAAAATACGCCTGGTTCAGGCGGCGGATCTGGTATCCGTTATCCCAGAAGAAGCGCCGGCGCATTTCCATGTACTGCTCGGCGTCCTCGATTTTGCCCTCGGCCAGCAGGGCGTCCACCTGCAAGCGCGTCTTGTGCATCTCAACGCGGTAATCAAAACTTTGCGCGGTTTGCAGGTTGGTTTGCATCCAGGCGGGTGGCGCGATTCGCTCCACATAGCTGAGTGCGGGCAGTTGATCGGGGTAGTAGGTTCGCATCAAAACTCGCCCCACTTCGCCGCCGACGATGGACGCGGTTGTTTCGTTCATGGTGCGCAGTTCGCCGCTGGTGGAATAATTCCAACCCAGCGGCCGAAAATCCAGGTAGTTGTGCGTCCACTCGTGGATGATGGTATCGCTGAGCCAGCCCAGGTTGGAAGTTGACGCCACCATGGGCGGATACGTGCCCAGCCCGCCGATTTCCACCACCAGCGCTGA
>CALMIB010000249.1 GCA_937863945.1 uncultured Longilinea sp. | reverse complement strand
CGCTCAACGGCGACCTGAGCCAGGACGCGCGCGAACGCACCCTGGCGCGTTTCCGCCAGAAGAAGATCAGCGTGCTGGTGGCCACCGACGTGGCCGCGCGCGGGCTCGACATCGAGGATTTATCCCACGTATTCAACATCGGCCTGCCCGATGACATTGAAGTGTACGTTCACCGCATCGGCCGCACGGGCCGCGCCGGAAAGAGCGGCATTGCCATTTCCATCATTGCACCCAGCGAACGCCGCGCGCTGCGCCAGATTGAGGCCTTTGCGCGCGTAAAGATTGCGCGTGCCGAGCTGCCCACCGAAGAAGACATCCGCCGTGGGCGCGAGGAAAAGCTGATGGGCCAGGTGGCTGTATGGTTGAAGCGCGGCCGCTGCCTGCACGAGCGCGAACTGATCGAAGCGCTGGTGGCCGAGGGTCACGACCCGATCGCCGTGGCCGCCGCTGCGCTGAAGATCGCGCGCGCCGAAGAAAAGCAACGCCCCATCGCCCCGGTCAGTGAGGTGGTGGAACTGCCGCGTGAACGCGCTTATGGCCGCGGCGAACGCCCGATGGGGCGTAACGGTCGTCCCGACCGTGACGACAACGCCCCGCGGCCGAATCGGTATGGCAACCACCCCCCGGTCGGGGCGGCGGTCAGCCATGAACCGGGTATGGTGCGCCTGAGCCTGGGTCTGGGCCGGGAGCACGGCATTCGTGTCAACGATATCGTCGGCGCCATCGCGGCGCACGCGGATATCCCCGGTAAAGCTATTGGAAAGATTTCCATCGGCGACCAACGTTCGCTGGTGGACGTCCCGGAAGAGTTCGTCGCGCAGGTGCTCAACAAGACCGCGCGGGCGACCTTTCATCGTCAGCCGCTGGACTTACAGCGGATCAATCATTAACACCCGTTTTTTGTTCTGGTCGAAAGGATCTAAAGAAATGTCTGAACGCATCACCGGTACTGTCAAGTGGTTCAATGCCACCAAGGGATACGGCTTCATCGCTCGCGAAGGCGGCGCTGATGTCTTCGTTCACTTCTCTGCCATCGAAGGCAGTGGCTACCGCAGCCTGGAAGAAGGCCAGCAGGTCGAGTTCACCCTCGAACAGGGCCCCAAGGGTCTGCAGGCCGCCAAAGTCACCGTCCTGTAAGATTTTAGCCCGCTAAAATCGAACCCCCGCCTTTGCAAGACGGGGGTTTATTGTTTCGCAGGAGGCGGTATGCGGTATGCAGAAACTGGTACCCGGTTTACCGAACACCCAATACCCAATACCGCATCCCTCAAATTGCATACTCCAACTCGCCGCGGGCTTTGAGCTCGGTGGGCAGCAGGGCCGAATAGACAAAGCTGTTCACCGGGACGGGCACATTCTTTTCGCGGGCGACGCGCACCACCGTGCCGATCAGCGAGTCAAGCTCTGATCGGCGGCCGGCCATGATGTCGCGCTGCAGCGAGGAGGTGCCCAGGTAGGGTTGGCTTTTGAAGAAGGCCAGCGACTTTTCGAGCACGTCGGAGGCCAGCGGGTAACCGGATGCGGCTGCCACTGCGGCGATTTCGAGTACGCTGGCTTCGATCAGGGCGCGCGTTTCGGGCACCGAGAGGATCACGCCGATGGGCGCGCGGGTGATCGAGCCGGTGCCGCCAAAGGCGGTGATCATCACCAGCTTGGCCCACAGCTCGCGCTGGATGTCGGTGGTGAGCACGGCCTGGATGCCGGGGGCGGCGTTGAGCACGTCATAGATGGCCTGCACGCGCGGCGTGATGCTGCCGTCCAGTTCGCCGATCATGAATTGCGCCGCGGCGCCAATGTGCACAATGTGGCCTGGCTCGACCAGCGTGGAGAACAGCCGGGTGATGCCGGCGATGACCTTCTCCTGGCCCAGCGCTTCGCCGATCACCAGGTGCGCATCGACGCCGTTTTGCACGGTGACGATGACGGTCTGCGGGCCGACCAGGGCGGCCATGCCCGGCAGGATGCCGGGGAGCTGCCAGGTTTTGACGCCCGGGATGACCACGTCCACCACGCCGATTTCGGCGGGGTCGCTGACCGCTTTGACCGGGTTAAGGATGAAGTCGCCTATCGAGCTGTCGACGCGCAGGCCGTTGGCCTGCAACGCGCGCAGATTTTCGCCGCGGGCGATGAAGGTGACATCGTGGCCGGCCTGAGCCAGGCGCCCACCGTAATAGCCGCCGACCGCGCCGGCGCCGTAGATGGCAATTTTCATGTGGTTTCTCCTGTCAGGGGTGATGAGGAAATTATACCGAAGAATGGTGGGCGGGGGGAGAAGGAAAAGAGGGAGAATGAATTACCACGGAGTATTTGAGGTGGGAAAAGATGTAAGAGGAAGCGGATTCATCACGGACACGACGCTAACAGCTAACCGCCAGCAGCTACCCCCGGGCCAGTTCGCGGATGCGGGCGTGCGCTCGTATCCCGCCAGCATGCCGGGCAGCAATTGCGCCAGGCGCGGGAAGCGCGCCTCGAAGCGCCGGTAGCGGCACAGCCCGACGTACAGGTTGGTGAGCGCCTCGCCCAGCAGGTAATCCGTCGATTTTTCGGCCGACCGAGCCGAGCCCGATCAGCGCCTCGGCGTGGCCGCTGGCTTCCAACGAGCATGCAATGGCGTCCAGGCAAGATCGCGGCCTTGACCATGAAGAAGATACCACCCGCACGTGTTTATCATAATGAGTTTGTCATTCCTTTAGCGATTGTAATGGCCTGTTTATATCAGCCTCTCACCAGGTAATACACCCCAACCAGCGCGCCGATGCTCACCACCAGCCAGCGCAGCACCGACGGTTTGATCTTGCCGGCCAGCTTGCCGCCCAGCAGGCCGCCGATCAGCGCGCACACGGCCATCACAGCCGCCGCCGGCCAGTGCACCTGGCCGGAGAAGATGAAGAAGGCGGCCGCGGCCAGGTTGACCACCAGCGAAATGCTTTGTTTGAGTGCATTTAACTTGGTGAGCGAATCGGAGAGCACCAGCCCCAGCACGGCCAGCACGATCACGCTCAACCCGGCGCCGAAGTAGCCGCCGTACACCGCGGCCAGCGCCACCGGCAGCACGCCCCAGCTTTCGATCCGGGCAACATCCGCGCCGTGATGGGCCGCGCGGCGTAGCACCCAGTTGCGCAGCGGATCGGAGACGGCCAGCAGCAGCGCGGCTGCCAGGATCAACCAGGGCACCACGTCGCGGAAGAGGCGCTCGCCGGTGTTGAGCAGCAGCAGCGCGCCGGCGATGCCGCCGATGATTGCCGCGGGCAGGTAGAGCAGCGCGCGTTTCTTCTGTTTGCGGATTTCGTCCCACTGCGCGATGACGCCGCCCAGGTAGCCGGGGCACAGCGCGACGGTGTTGGTGATGTTGGCCATCACCGCGGGGATGCCGACGGCGGTGAGCATGGGGAAGGTGATGAGCGTGCCGCCGCCGGCCAGCGCGTTGACCGCGCCGGCGAGGATTGCGGCCAGGCCGATAAGAAGGTAACTGGTAAGGTCGAGAGTCAAAGTGGGCGCCTGATAACGAAGATAATTGGGCTAAGTATAACGAAGAATTGGGGATTTTCGATCGGAGATTTGAGATTTCGTTGAAAGGCGCGCAGGTGGGATAAGCCTGATCCGGGGGTGCTGGTTTGAGCCAAAAAACGCCGGTCAGAGACCGGCGCGATCAAAATTATTTCTTTACCCAGGCATACCGCGCTGAGAGATACTCCCAGCATGGCTGCAAC
>CALMIB010000248.1 GCA_937863945.1 uncultured Longilinea sp. | reverse complement strand
AATCCTTGATTTTTGCCACCACAGCGTCGCCATCAACCTTGTACTCTTCAAATCGCACATTGTCCTGGTTCATTTCATGCACTCCTTCCATGATTAATATACATGATTTCTCGCAAAATGTTGCAGTCTACTTTCGAGTACGATTTAACTCGTTGTTGCGACCGGCATCGTGATGAGCGAAGCGACACAAGATTAGATCTCTTGACATCCACTCTGTTTGCAGCAATGCACCCAGCCTGGAACGACCGGCTGTTAGCTCAAAGGCGGCGGCAACTGTTTATGGGTTTACGTTGGCCTGCCGTCTTCGAACGCGCCACTTATCCAGTTCGATGATCGCAAAGACCAATCCGCTCGCCGCGACGCTGGTCAGCACATCCATCCACCCAAGCGGTTGCGTCTGGAGCAGGTTCTGGAAGAAAGGCGTATAAATGCCGAGCGCCAGTAAACCGAGAACAACGGCGGCCGATGCTGCCAGGGCGCGATTGCTTAACCAACCTGTTGAAAAGATCGAATCCTGGCTGCTGCGGCTGGCAAATGCCTGCAGGATTTGTGAAAGCGTCAACGTTACAAATATCATGGTTTGCCATTCCTTGCGGCCTGCCATGAGGTACGCCGCGCCGACCGCCAGAGCAACCGAGCCGATGACGGCGCCAATCCACAGGAGTTGCAGCCAGAGTTCACGCGGCAGGACATTCTGTTTGGGTGAATAGGGCGGTCGTTTCATCACGCCTTTCTCCGATTTTTCCAGGCCAAGCCCCAATCCCAGCAAACCGTCCGTCAACAGGTTTAAGAAGAGCAATTGCAGCGGCAGCAGCGGAACCGACGGCCCCAGCAGCGGGCCAAGCATGACCACCAGCACTTTGCCCAGGTTTCCGGCCAGGCTGAATTTGATGAACTTTCGCAGATTGTCATAAATCGTCCGGCCCTCTTCGACAGCCGCGACGATCGTGGCGAAGTTGTCATCGGTTAAAACCATATCCGCAGCTTCTTTGGATACATCCGTGCCGGTGATGCCCATGGCAACGCCGATGTCAGCTTTTTTCAACGCCGGTGCATCGTTGACACCGTCGCCGGTCATTGCGACGATTTCTCCCAGCTCCTGCAGCAGTTGGACGATGCGCAGTTTGTGCTCCGGGGAAACGCGCGCAAAAACGGATACGTCGGGGATTTTTGCGGAGAGCTCTTTGTCACTCATCCGCTGTAAATCCTGACCGGTCAGGACGAGGTCGTTTACCGCGATGCCCAGCTCTTTGGCGATATAACTGGCGGTCAGCGGATGATCGCCCGTGATCATGATGGGACGAATTCCGGCTGCTTTGCTGGTGGCCACGGCTTCACGGACTTCAGGGCGCGGCGGGTCAATCAATCCGACCAGGCCGACAAAGGTCAACTGATCCTCGATGATTGCCGGGTCCAGTTTTTCACCGCCGGTCAGCGGCCGAAAGGCGATACCCAGCACGCGCATTCCCTTGCCGGCCAGTTGGTCATTGGCCGCCAGGATGCGCTGCCGCCAGGTTTCGGTGAGCTTTTCCAGGCGGCCATCTGTCCATACGAACGTGGAATGTTCCAACAAACCATCCACCGAGCCTTTGGTGAAGGCGACCAAAGGATAGCCGGCGGTCTCGTTGAGAAAACCCGCCCCAAAAACCATCTCACCATCGTTTAAATTTGCCCGATCGTGAAGCGTTGTCATGCGCTTACGGTCGGAATCAAATCCCAGCTCAGCCACGCGCGGAAGCAGGCGGTCAAGGTTGTGTTTCCAGATATTGGCTTTCGCGGCTGCCACCACCAACGCCGCCTCGGTGGGATCGCCAAGCGAATGGTAGGTGTTCTTTTCCTGGTCGTGGATCAATTGCGCATCGTTGCACAACGCGCCGCCGGCAAGCAGGATGGAAAGTGAATTGTGTTCCGCCAGTCCCTGGATAGGTTCGTTGAATTGGGCCAACATGGGCATGCGTTGGCGAAATTCTTCCGAAAGGTCAACCCGGTGGCCGGCAACGTCCAGGATGGTGACCGTCATGCGATTCTCAGTCAACGTGCCTGTCTTATCCGAGCAAATCACAGTCACCGATCCCAGTGTCTCCACGGCGGGCAATTTGCGAATGAGTGAGCGACGCTTTAACATGCGCTGTGCACCCAGCGCCAGCGTGATGGTGACCACCGCGGGAAGGCCTTCTGGCACCACGGCGACGGCCACGCTTACCCCGGTGAGCAGCAACAGGCGTAAATCTTCGCCTCGCAGCACGCCCAATATTATGATGATGATGGCGACGATCAGTGCGACAACCCCAAGGCGTTTCCCGAGTGTATCCAGGCGGCGTTGGAGTGGCGTCATTTCTGTTTTGGATGATTGCAGCAAACCGGCGATCTTGCCGAGTTCGGTTTGCATGCCCGTAGAGGCAACCAGCCCCATGCCGCGGCCGCCGGTGACCAGTGTGCCCATAAATGCCATGTTGCGCTGGTCTCCGGGGGGTAACTCAGGCAGATCCAACGCCGCAGTCAGTTTTTCAACCGGTTCTGACTCACCGGTGAGGGCGGCTTCCTGGATGCGCAGATTGACCGCTTCGACGAGACGGAGATCTGCCGGGATGATGTTTCCGGTTTCAATCAGGACCAGATCACCGGGGACCAAATCGCGCGCCGAGATTTCGATGATTTTGCCATCCCGTTTCGCGCGGACGATTGGGACGGACATGCGCTTGAGCGCCGCAATGGCTTTTTCGGCCCGGTATTCCTGTGAAAAACCGATGGCGGCGTATAAAACGACGATGGCAAGGATCGCCAGCGCGTCTTTGAATTCACCAAGCAATGCTGATATTCCGGCTGCTGCCAGCAAAATCAGGACCATGGTGGCGGTGAGTTGTTCGAGCAGGATCTTCCAGGGTGATCGATTGCCCTGCTCGACCAATTCATTTGCCCCAATCTTCGTTAATCGTTGAAGGGCATCACCGGTGGAAAGACCGTTCTCCAGTGTCGTATGCAATGCGCCCGCGGCTTCCTCGGTTGTCAGGGTGTGCCAGGGTTTAACAGGTGTGATCATGGTTTTTAGATCCTATTTTGAAAAGATGACGAACAAGAAGAAATGTTGTTTAAAGTATCCACCGTTTTGCCTCTGATGACCAATTTTATTGGCCAAGTCCTCCTTCAATCACTCCGTTCCCGGGTAACTGGCCCTTTAATAAAAACGAGACCAGCGTTTTATCGCTGGTCTCGCCAATTGTTCCAGGTAACCGGGAGAAATGACCCCGCCATGACGATTACCTCCTCCGGATGAACCGGACGGCTACTCCCCATCAACAGCGGCATCATATCAAGGACAGATGCACCTGTCAAATTAATGTTTGATTAGGGTTATACAAGCCGGGGGATCGATTTGCTTACAAAGCGGGCAATAAAATTGTGAAGCGACTGCCCATGCCGGGTGACGATTGTACGTCAATTTTTCCACCGTGGTGTTCAATCACCTCGCGTGCAATGGAAAGTCCCAGTCCAATGCCGCGGTAAAGATTGTCGCCAATCCGCTCTGTATGATAAAACCGATCAAAAATGCGTGGCAAAATGTCGGGACTGATCCCGGCGCCATGATCACAGACCACAACGTGGCACAGGTCGCCGGATCGTTGGGGGTAGATCCATTTCGAGGTTCATGGCAAGGCACGGCTCAGGTCGTTAATTCCTTCAGCATTTTCGAATTCACGTTCAGCAGCCCGGCGGCAGGCAGTCTTTGCAACAGTGTTCGCCAGGCAGGTTGTTTGTGAAAAATCTCGGAAAAAATCGCAGATGCTTCTTCCAAGCGACCCAATTCAGCCAGGGTTACTGCGTGCCAGAAAGGTAGCTC
>CALMIB010000247.1 GCA_937863945.1 uncultured Longilinea sp. | reverse complement strand
ATTTGGTCCAGCAGCGGGAATTCTCCGGCGGAGTAAGATTTTCCCAGCACCTGTTGATCCAACGGGCGCTGGCCGGTGAAGGCCTGCGCTGCGGTGAGTCGCTTATGTTCCCGGTCCCACAGGTAGATGATGCAAGCGTCAAAGCCCACCAGGATAGGCATCAGGTGGCCAATGGTATCCAGGATATCGGTCAAATTATTCTGGCTGACAACTGCCTGAGCCACTTGCAGTAAAACCGCCGTGACATAGGCTTCCTCCTGTCGAACTTCCAACAACTGGATGTTTTCGACGGCAACGGCCGTCTGGTGGGCGATGCCCTGCAAAATCGCCAGGGTTTGTTGATTGAAGAATTGATGGAAACCGGGAAGGTCGTTGTTTTGGTGTCCTACCAGCATGGCGCCGGTGATTTCCTGGCGGGTCATCAGCGGAACCAGCACCAGCGTTCCGCCTTCACCGATGGCGGCTTCGGGCAGGAGCAACTCGGCTTTTGCGTCTGTGATGAAAACCGGGGCCTGGGTCAGTCGCAACTGCTGGAAACCGGGCGCTTCGGATTCATAAAACGGCGCGTCGTTTTTCTCGAGGCCTTCGATCCCGAACAGGTTTTTCAGGATGAAGGCTTGCCGGTTGGAATCGAAGAGAAAAATGGCGCAATTTTTAATACCCACCAGGAGCGGCGTGAGGCGAGTCATGGTTTCGAGCAGGTCATCAACCGTGTTTAGCGCCTGGCAGGCTTCAGCCACCTGGAGCAGAACCGTGGATACCCAGGCTTGCTCCTGCGCTTCGGCGAACAAGCGCGCATTTTGAATGGCCGACGAGGCATAGCTGGCGAAGGTGGCCGTCATGGCACGCGCCTCAGAGCCAAAGCGCCCATACGTGGAATGGGCGAGCGTGAGTACCCCCAGCGGTTGGTCACCTGCCATGAGTGGAGCGGCGATCGAGGAATATTCCGGAGTGAAATTCATCACCGCTCCCAGGGGGCCTACCGGATCGCTGGGGCGGCGGATGATGGGCTCGGGGCTTTCAAGCGCGGCCTCTACAGACTGGTGGATGGTCGGGTTTTCCTGGAGAATGCGCTGCATACTTTCGAGCGTGAAACCATGCGCATAGGCAAGTTTCAGGTGGTTACCAGGCCCCGGATCGCGCGGATCCTCCTCGTAGAGCCAGATGGCCGAAGCATCGCAGGGCAAGTTCTTTTCCAATTCCAGGAGAATGCTGTTGAGCAGTTCATCCAGGCTGATATCGGCATTCAGTAGATTGGCCACGTCGCGGAAGCTGTCGGCGACCTGGCGGCGCCATTGCTCGGAGCGGTACAGGGAGGCATTTCGCAGCGCGATGGCGATGGACGCGGACAGCGCTTCAAGGATCGAAACATCTTTATCGTCGAAGGCGTTGCACTCGGTGCTTTGAATATCCAGGATGGCCTGCGTTTCACCCCCGTAGGAAAGCGGGAGCACAACCTCGGAGCAGATATCAAAGGGCGGCAATGCGGAGGATCGGTAGAGCGGCTCTGTCTGGACGTCATTGGCTAACAAAGTTTTGCCGGTGCGCGCTACCC
>CALMIB010000246.1 GCA_937863945.1 uncultured Longilinea sp. | reverse complement strand
CTGGGCGGCTTCGCCTGGCTGGGCAGCGGCCACGTGGACCTGTTCTCGCACCCCACCCGCCGGCGCGTCGAGGCCGACATGCTGGCCTGGGCCGAGCAGCAGCGCCGCGAGCAGCCCGGCGACGACGGCCGCCGTCCCTGGCGCGCCTGGGCGCTGACCAGCGACTCGTCGCGCCAGACGCTGCTCGGGCGCAACGGCTACGCCCGCGCTACAGAAGGCTTCGCCTGCTTCAGCTACCCGCTGGAGGGCGACCTGCCGCCCACCATCCTGCCGGAAGGCGTCAAGATCCGCCCGGTGGCCGGCAAGGACGAGTGGAAGACGCGCGTCGAGCTGCACCGCCAGGCCTTCGAGTCCTCGCGCTTCACCGCCGCCCAGTACCGCGCCGCGCGCGGCGGGCCCTCTTACCGCGCCGACCTCGACCTGGTCGCTGCCGCGCCGGACGGCACGCTGGCGGCCTTTTGCATCCTGTGGTACGACGAGGCCAACCGCGTCGGCGAATTTGCACCGGTCGGCTGCGCCCCGCAGTACCGCCAAATGGGCCTCACCCGCGCGCTGCTGCTGGAGGGCCTGCGCCGGCTGCGCCGCCTGGGCGGCCGTTTCGGCCACGCCTTCGCCGCCATCGATGAAGACCCCGCCCTGCACCTCTACCGCTCCGCCGGCTTCAAAGAGGTCGACCGCGTTCTGGCGTGGGAAAAAGAATTGTAGCCATTCGCGATTAGCGGCTGGTTGCCTGCCCTCGCAGAGGGTTTGCTTTCAGCCACCGCCCGCTCGTAGCAGCGACGTCAGTCGCTTCTTCGCCGGCCGCCGCCTGCCTGCCTTGTAGCAACGAGCGCATCTGCGTGGTTGACCCAATCACACATTTCAATCCAAAATCCCCATGGAAAATTCAAAATTCCCTGTATAATCGCCGCATGCCTGAAAGCACCCCCTACACCCTCTTCACCGACGGCGCCTGCCTGGGCAACCCCGGGCCGGGCGGTTACGCCGCCATCGTTCGCCGCGGCGCGCAGGAACGCGAATTCTCCGGCGGGTTTCGCCGCACCACCAACAACCGCATGGAAATCACCGCCGCCATCGTCGCGCTCGAGAACATCCCGGCCGGCTCGGTGGCCACGCTGTACTCCGACTCCAGCTACGTCGTCCAGGCGGTGGAACAGGGCTGGGCGCGCAACTGGAAGGCGCGTGGCTGGAAGCGCCCCGACAAACAGAAGGCGCTCAACCCGGACCTGTGGGAAAAACTGCTGCGGCTGCTGGATGCGCGCGATGTGAAGTTCGTGTGGGTGCGCGGGCACGCCGGCCACCCCGAGAACGAACGCTGCGACCGCCTCTCCTTCGCAGCCGCCGGGCGCCCCAACCAGCCGCCCGACGCCGGCTACGAGGCCGTCGCCGCGCCCAAACCGCCGCAAAGCCGGCTGTTTTAAGAGAATTCACCACGGAGACACGGAGAAGAGATGGAAAAAGAAGAGAGAGACCCTAACCGGTAATTTCTCCACTTCTTATCTACAGAATACTCTGTGATCTCTGAGTCACCTGCACCCGATGTGTGCTGTGGTTTTCCTGCTCTTCAGGTCTCTTTTATCACTCCCGATCCACACCGATTAATCAACAACAATGGGCAGATCATAAATCTGCCCATTTTATTCTTCTCCGTGTCTCCGTGGTGAAACCTTTTACCCCCGTGGTGAATCCTCTTACGTCTCGCGCACGTCCAGCACCTGCTCCACCAGCGGGGTCACCAGCGTCACCAGTTGCTCCTTGCCAATCCCATCGATCTTGATGGTCACTTCGATGGTGGTACTGGAATGCCCCAGGAACGAGCCGACCGAGAGGATGTTGGCCCCGGCGGCAAACAGCGCCTGCGAGAGCCGCGCCAGTTGCCCGGGCGCCTTGTTCATCGCCACGCTCAGGCGGATGCCCTTCTCGCGCGCGCCCATCACTTCCAGGAAGGTCTTGAACAGGTCGGTTTCGGTGATGATGCCCACCAGGCTGTCGCCCTCCACCACCGGGATGCCGCCGATTTCGTTATCCACCATGATGCGCGCGGCCTCTTCGATGGGCGTATCGGCCGTCACGGTGATCACCTCGCGGCTCATGATGCGCTCGACCTTGATGCTCTCCATGGCGCCTTTGATTTCGTACACGTCCAGGGTGGTGGCCTCGGAGGGCATATAGCGCAGAACCTGCTTGAGCGAAACGATTCCCAGCATCCGTCCGCGTTTGTCAACCACCGGCAGGCGCGAGATGTGTTCGCGGTTCATCAGGATCCAGGCGTCGTTCAGCGATGCCGTGGGATGGATGGTTGTTACGGGATGAGACATTCGATCGCCGACGAACATGCTGCACCTCCTGGGAATGAATCGCGCACAAAATGGATGAATTTGCATTAATTATACAGCCGCCGGACCAAATGTAAATCACCCGCATTTGCAGAACTGGAAACCCGGCGCGGGTGCATTTTAACTTTTTTCAGGGTACAATGTTCGCATGATTGGGCCATTTCTGTTGACCGAACCCGAAACCCTGATCGGACGCGATCCGGCCTGCCAGGTTGCGCTGCCGTTGCCGCCCATTTCGCGGCGACACGCGGCCGTGCGGTGCAGTTCCGCGGGTTGCAGCCTGCGCGACCTGGGGAGCGCAAACGGAACCACGCTCGACGCCGCGCCCGATCGCCGCTGCGAAGGCATCGACCGAGAGCCCGAGGGCGA
>CALMIB010000245.1 GCA_937863945.1 uncultured Longilinea sp. | reverse complement strand
CGGCCTGTCCATCCGCCAACTGCTCGAGGATCCCTGGACCCAGAAGTCCTCGACTTTCACTGTTGGCCAACTGGTGGATGCCACCATCACCCGTCTGACCAAGTTCGGCGCCTTCGCCCGCCTGGAAGACGATCTGGAAGGCCTGATCCACATCTCCGAGATCAGCGAAAAGCGCATCGAGCACCCCAAAGAGGTGTTGCATGAAGGCGAACAGGTCACCCTGCGCATCATCAAGATCGACCCCGAAAATCACCGCATCGGCCTGAGCCTGCGCCGCGTCGAATCAATGGCCTACGCTGACATGGACTGGCAATCGTTGGACGAAATCCTCGGCAACGAGGAAGAAAAACCCGCCAACGAAGCCGACTCCGAGGAACCGGCTGCTTAAGTGTATCATCCGTTTGTAAGAGGGAGCGCACCAAAAGTGCGCTCTTTTTTCTACAAAACGCGGAGCGCCCCATGCCTTTTCTCATCGATGCGCACGAAGATCTGGCTTTCAACGCACTTTCTTTCCAACGCGATTACCGAAAATCAGCCCGAGAAATCCGCCTGAGCGAGATCGGCACGACCGTTCCCGCCGTAACTGGCGATGCCATCCTGGGTTGGCCGGACTACCAGCGCGGCCAGGTGGCGCTTATCTTTCCGTCGCTGTTCATCGTCCCGCAAAAGCACAAAAAGGACGCCTGGAGCAGCCAGGTTTTTGATGACGCTGCCGGTGCATACCGCCTGTACCAGGCTCAATTCGATTACTACCACCGCCTCGCGGATGAACACCCGGACGAGTTTCGACTGGTTCGCACCCAGAAAGATCTCAAGGCTGCGCTGGAGCCATGGGAGGCCCGTCCTGCCAACCCGCCCGAAACCACTCACCCGGTCGGCCTGGTGCTGCTGATGGAAGGCGGCGAAGGGCTGCCATCTTTTGAAGTGCTGGAGGAATGGTGGGATTTGGGCTTGCGCATTTTCGGGCCGGTCTGGGCCGGCACGCGTTGGTGTGGCGGCACCTACGAAAAAGGCGGTTTCACCGGCGAGGGCCGTGAATTACTGGACGTCCTCGGCAGCCTGGGGTTCATCCTCGATCTATCGCATATGGCCGAAGAATCAACCCTCGAAGCCCTGGACCGTTTTGACGGCGCGGTAATCGCTTCGCACGCCAACGCGCGCAGCCTCGTGCAGGGCTCTGACAGCGAACGGCATTTCAGCAATGCCACCATCCGCCGCCTGATCGAACGTGACGGCGTGATGGGCGTGGTACCTTACAACCGGTTCCTGCTTCGCGACTGGCAGGCAGGCGATCCGCGCGAGCAGGTCACCCTGGATCATCTGGCCGCGCATATCGACCACATCTGCCAGATTGCCGGCAACCCGCTGCATGCCGCGATTGGGTCTGATTTTGATGGCGGCTTTGGCTGGCCGTCCATCCCCTATGAAATCGACACGATTGCAGACCTGCAAAAGCTGGAGTCCCGGCTCATCCAGCGCGGTTACCGGCAAGATGAGGTACAATTGATATTCAATGGTAACTGGCAACGAATGCTCACCAGGGGTTTGCCGAAATCATGAGTGAACCGGTTCCCAGCAATCCCGTCCCCCCGCTTAGCTCTGAAGACACCATCCCGCAGCGGCCGTACTCCCGCAGGCGCATTCGCACCGGGTTGACGGTCACGCTGATCGGCTTTGTTATTTTTTTGATTGGCATTCGGCCGGGCATCTTCGGCCTGGACCGCAGCCCGGTGATCGGTTTTGTCCAAATCGCGGTCTTTCTGATCGGGCTGGCGCTCATTTGCATTGGCGGCTACATCAGCATGCTGGCGCTATGGAAGAAGCAGCAATCCTCTATCGCCGCCGATATCGGTCAGCGCCTGGTGGCTACGGGCTATGTGATCGCGGTATTCGCGGGCATGGCCGATGTTTTTGGCATTGGCAGCCACCCGCTGCCCGGGTTGCCTTTTTTTGGCAATCTTCAGGCCTTCGGCGTGGAAACCGGCCAGGCCATCATCGCCATCGGTTTCCTGCTGCTGATCCCTTATAAGAAAAACGAACAAAATACGCATGCAAAAGCATAATGCCTGACTTGCCGGCCACGGAGGTCCAATCAGTAGATCTCTGAAATGCCAATAGCGTTCAGCATATCTTCGTTGCTGTCAAATTTAAACCCTTCAACGCCCAACTCCGCCGCACGGGCTTGCTCGGCAGCCTGCAGTTGCTGCAATTCGGACCAGGTCACCACTGGCTTTGGCAGGCTGTGAATGCGCTTATCCAGGCGGGGAATGATTTCTGCCTCCATCACCGGCTGGGATTGCAGGTATCGAAGCACCACCCTTGCCCCGTTGGTTCCATCTTTGCGGGCAACCCCAACCAGTCCGGTGCTGGCCTTGCGTGACCAGCCCGCCACAAACACATCAGGGATCACTACCCCAGTTTGCGGATCGTAAAGTTCAAACGACTGGTCCTCCACGGGGAAACGCGGCGATGGATTCTTGCAGAACTCGCCACCCTTCACCGGCAGACCGAGCGAACTGTCCACCTTATCCCCGATCGCAAAAATGACCGTATCCACGTCAATCACAAAGTGCCTGCCCGTTCCGCGGGCTTTCACATCCCCATCAATCAGCACCAGCGTATTGTCTTCCACTTCCAATCCACTCACCCGGCCGTTTTGATCCCCCAGGATGCGGGTAGGCGAGGCAAGGAATCGCATCGAAAGGCGCGTATTGGAGGTGGGTAGATCTCCTTTTTCACGCGCCGCCATTACAAACTCGCGAAATCGCAGCGGATCCTGTCCCAATTCAAGCATGATTGGGCGCACGCGATCCAGTTCCTCGCGCAGTGTGGTTAAATCCAGGTGGCCAACCACATGCTCCAACTCCTTGGCATCAAACTTGACCTCTGCCGGGCCGCGCCGGATGACCAACACCACCTCGTCGACCATGCGGCTGGTCGCCAGGTAACGCGTGATATCCATGCTCACATTCCCTGCCCCAACGATTGCCACCCGTTGGCCTATGGCAAATGATTTCTGGCTAAAGGGCGGCAGGCGGTTGTAATGGTAAACCAGGTCCTTGGCATGATATACACCGGTCAAGTCCTCGCCCGGCAGCCCCAACCAGTTGGTGCCCTGCGCGCCGGCGCACACCAGAATAGCCTGAAAACCCATCTCCCGCAAATCATCCAGGCTGAAATCTGCGTTTTGACCGATAATCACATTGCCATAATAGTGAACATTCGGGAGGGAGAGTACCTGGCGAAATTGCGTGCGCAATCCCTCCTTCATCTTATGTTTATCCGGGTAAATGCCATACTCGGCCAACCCCCCCGGTTTGATATCACGGTTGAAAAGGACCACATTCACGCCTTGCACTGCCAGTTCGCGCGCAGCAAACAACCCTGCCGGACCGGCGCCAACAACAGCGACCAAGTGTTGATCATTTTGCATGTTCCCTACCCTCTGTGGAATAGTTATCAACTTTGTCAAGGTGATTATACATGCCTTTCATTTTCGCTTTCGTCAAATCTATGCTATAGTCAACACCATCAGGCAGTTCTCTGCAAATAGCGCTTCATTTACGAATAAAATGCTGGATGGCTCTCCCGCAAAGAAAGATCGCTTACCAAAGTTAGCCTTTTCAGACCTAACCCCCGCGGTTGCACAGTTTCCCCCTTCCCGGCTTGAGAATAAGGCCAGGGAGTTAGGTTCGACAAATAGAACAGCAATATAGCGAAAGAACCGATATCCCATCCGTGAAAGGATTATTTCACATGATGCCCCAGAGCGATCCCGAACCATTTACGACGGTGGAAGCGACCCAGCCTGATCCCGCCCGGCAGACCGTCAAATCCCGCGAGCCTGCATACCGGCCGCGTTTTTGGACGGTGACGGCGGTTTTCTCGCTGGTTGTCAATCTGCTCCTGGTTATTGTCGTGGTAGTGCTTTTGACTCAAATCTTTGCGATCAAAACCGCCTTGCAGGAAGGCTTGATCGATCCGCTTTATGAAAACTTCGTCCGCATGGACGAGGCGCGCATTGAAACGACGATCACGGTCGATACGCAGGTACCGGCACGCTTCGACCTACCGTTGGACACCGACACCATCGTCCGCCTCAGCCAGGATACGCCCATCGACAACGCCTACGTTGACATCAACACCGGCGCGCTCTCGCTCTCCGCGCCCGCCGACATCCTTCTGCCGGCCGGCACCAATCTTCCCATCCACCTGAACTTATCCGTTCCCGTCGATCAGCAAATTCCGGTCAGCCTGAACGTGCCTGTAAATATTCCGCTGAGCCAGACCGAGTTGCACCAACCCTTCGTCGGTTTGCGTGACACGGTTGCTCCCTACCGGGATATGCTCAGCAAATTGCCCAGTAGCTGGCAAGAATTGATTTGCGGCGCCAACCCGGGCGCTTTCTGCTCGGCCATCCTGCCCTAAGCGGCTCCACGGGAACTCTTCATGACCGACTCAACGCTGGTTAAGCTCCCGAACGGCCTGACAGTCCATCTGAAAGAAATTCACACCGCCCCCATCATCAGCCATTGGGCCTGGTACCGCGTGGGCTCGCGCGATGACCCACCCGGGCTCACCGGCATTTCGCATTGGGTCGAGCACATGCAATTCAA
>CALMIB010000244.1 GCA_937863945.1 uncultured Longilinea sp. | reverse complement strand
ATTTTGCACCGGGATCGCCGACGGATTGCAGGTGGCTGCCGCGGATTCCAGCATGGAATTATCGTTTTGCTCGAGTGCCGTTAAATCGGCGTTGGATGTGATTGCTTCTGTGACTTCGGGCGTTGGTGGTACGTCAGCCGCCGCAATCAGGTGCAGACTCAATATTGTTATGAGGATGAGGTGGATCTTTTTCGCCATTCAGCCTGTAATGTGTAAGCGATAAAAACTTGAAGTGGAGCCGGATTTCCCCAAGTCTAACATACACAATCAGGACTGAAACTGGCAGATTTGTTAAATTTAGGATAGTGCAAGGTTTAGTAATCTAAACCGGCCATACTGTGAAAAACCGCCCGGGTTAGCAGCGTATCGGCAGCCGCGCGGTGGGCATTGGGAATGCCGATTCTAAAATACCGGCCAGCCTCTTCGAGCTTGAAGATTTTTTTTCCGCGCCGGTAAGGATCCCATTCGCCGCGGTAATCGGAATAAACCCGCATGACATCAATCACATTAAATGTTTCCCGCCATGGCAGCCGGTAATTTCTCATCGACTGCTCCATCAGGCGCAGGTCAAATTCGGCGTTGTACAGCCCCAGCGGCCGGCCTATCAGCAACCCGCGCAGCGATTGCCACAGGATGGGCCAGGAGGGAGCAGATTGCACCATATCGTTGGTGATGCCGTGAATGGCGGTGGCGTCCGGGGGAATGGGCCGGCCGGGTTTGACAAAGGACTGCATGAGGATTTGGCCGTGCGTATCCACAACGGCGACTTCGACGATCTCGGCTTCGCGGTCCAGGCCGGTGGTTTCGGTGTCCATGTAGACCGGGCCTTCGCTGATTTTTTGACGAATGAACCCGGCAATTTGCTGGCGCATGTGAGTATCGTTGGATTGCGTCATTTGAGTTCCCAGTGGGCAATTTCTGTCAGGCTGACGGTAAACTGGGGCGTGTTGATGCCGGAAATGTAGGCACCATAATTTCCCTGAGCCTGGATACCATCGATCTCTGTTTCCGTTAAAAGGATTCCATTCGCGTACAGGCGGACATTCGAGCCGTCCAGCCACGCGCCCAGGCGGTTGGTCTGGTTTGAACCGGTGTTCAGGGCGGTGGTGTTTTGCCAATTCAGCACGCGGGTGAATTGGCTGCCGTCAAAGTAGGTCAGGCTGTACCGGCCGTCGCAGGTGACGCCAAAAAATCCGGCCGTTTCATCGGCGGACCGGAAAACCAGGCCATATTGATCGCCGCCGCTGCATGGACCGGTTGTAAAAACACCCTCATTATATGCATCGCCCGGTTCAGGAAAGGTGGTGCGCCAGCCCATCCATCCTTCGGCTTTCAGGCTGGTCAGAATAAGCCGGTTATCTTTGATCTCAACGCTGGTGTGGCTGTCGTCATACGGGTCATCCAGGCCCCAAAGGTTGGCTTTGCTAAAGGTGTCACGATAATCGGGGTCGCCCAGAGCGGCGCGCGGGTCGTTTTGATCCTGGACGACCGCGGGGGAGGGTGAAGGCGTGACAGTTGCGGCCGCCGGCATGGCTGTGGGCGGTGGAGGCGTGGCGGTGGAGACCCGATCGGCGGTTGGCATGCCCGCCAGCAGGGTGGAAACCTGCGTGGCGACGGCATCCGGGGTGCTCGAAGCCGGCGCAGGCCGCGGAAAATTGCATCCGCTGAGCAGGAGCGCGGCGAGCGGCAGGATCAGGATGAACGGGATATGGCGTTTCAAATGCATAAACCTCTGGCAGTCAGTAATTATAGTCAAAAATGGGCAGAAAGCAAAAAATAGAATTTCCCTCCCCGGTTTGGAATTCAAGGCAGCTCAGCCCGGCTCGTTGTATAATTCATCTGCCCCCATGAAAACAATCGTGATTCACCTTGATGAGCATGATGATTTGATCTCCGTCCGCGACCGGATGGTGTGGAGCAAATCGCAGCGCATTCTCCTGGTTTGGCCGGAGGAAGATCAACCCATGCTCGCGCGCAAGTATGACCTGGTTTCGCTGCAGCGGCACGCGAACAGCCTGGGGGCGCAACTGGGCCTGATCACCCGCGATGCGGATGTGCGCGCGAACGCCAGGGAACTGGGGATATCAGTATTCCGCAATGAAAAACAGGCGCAGCGCCAGCGTTGGGGCCGCATCCGCAGGCGCAGGCGATTTCACCGCCGCGCCCAGAATGTGGAAAGGGCGGACGGGTTACGGGTAGCCCTGGGAGAACGCAAAACGTCCTCCTACTCACTGGGTTGGTCGCGTCTGGTGATTTTTTCGATCGGGGTTCTGGCTGTGCTGGGGATGGGCGTGTTCCTGTTGCCGGGAGCGACGATAGCGCTTGAGCCGGTCCAGATCGACCAGCGCGTCAGCATGAAGCTGATCGCCGACCCGCTGATTGCTGCCCCCGGCATCAATGGCGTCATTCCCGCACGCAAAGTCAGCACGGTGGTCGAAGTGCAGGGTGAGATTCCGGCCAGCGGCAAAACGCGGCTGCCGGATCAAAAGGCCCGCGGCACGGTTGAGATCATCAATTTGACCGACCAGCCATTGATCATCCCTGCCGGAGCGATCCTCTCCGTGCACGGTACGCCCCAACTCCGCTTTGCCACCACGCGCGAGGTCGGTTTGCAAGCCGTGGGCGGGGCGGCGGTCAGCGTGCCCGTTCAGGCGATCGGCGGCGGCACCGCGGGCAATTTGCCAGCCGGCACGGTGTTCTCGCTCGAGGGTTCGCTGGGGCCCAATGTGGCGGTGAGCAATCCGGCCGGTTTTACCGGCGGCAGCGACCTAAGCGTGCCCGCGCCTTCGAAAACGGATTACGAAAAACTACGCCAGCAACTGCTGGCAACGCTCCTGGATCGGGCTGGGGCTGACCTGGCAACGGCGATGGGCAGTGAAGAGCAGATGCTTGCCGGAACGCTCAAATTGGAACAGGTACTGGAAGAGAGTTTGCTGCCTGAAGTTGGCAGCCCCGGCGACAGGCTGCGTTTGAGCCTGCGGGCAGAGTATTCCGGTTATTCAATTTCCAGAGTGGACCTAAACCAGCTCGCTGAAATCACCCTGGATGCCTATTTACCGACCGGGCGGCGCGCCGTGCCTGCCAGCCTGATCACCGAAACCACCGGCCAACCACGCATGCTCGCCGATGGGCGCATTGAATGGCAGGTGACCGCATCGCGGAAGACCATCCCCGATCTGCCCAGGCAGGATCTGCAAAAGGCGGTGTTGGGAAAACGTCCGGAGGACGCGGCGAAGGTCTTGGCGACCCTGATGCAATTGGAACAACCGCCCAGGATCACACTAAACCCATCCTGGTGGTTCTGGATGCCATCGTTGGGGTTTCGCATCCAGATCGAGGGGCTGTAATATGCTGACCGGCAGGGTATTGGCCGTCGATCCGGGTGAAAAGCGCCTGGGAATTGCGATCAGCGACCCCACCGCGACGATCGCCGGTCCGCTGACCGTGCTGAGCCACGTTTCACGGGCTGTGAATGCTGCCAGCATCGCCAGTCTGGCCAGCGAGCATGCGGCAGGGCTGATCGTCATAGGCCAGGCGCTCGACTGGGATGGCGGCGAGACGCCCTCATCGCGGCGCGCGGCGCGGCTGGCTGAAGCATTGCGCGGGCAAACCGATCTGCCGGTCATGCTCTGGGACGAATCGGGCAGCACGCGCGAAGCTCAATCGGCGCGCCGCGCGATGGGCGTTTCGCGTCGAAAGCGGCAGGGACACCTGGATGCGCTCGCCGCGACTGTCATCCTGCAATCCTTCCTGGATGCCCAACACCAATCCGATCCTGACCCGGCCAAGGATGGTTAATTTTGTCTCATAGACGATCCACATTCTCATCGATCCTGATGGTTTTACTTTTCCTGTTGTTGTGCCTGGCGGTGGCGGGCGCGTTTCTGGCCCTGGATACCATTCCGCGGCAGGTGCGTAACCTGTATGGCCCACCGGTTGATTCGCTGGGAACGATCAACACCGCCTGGTACGGCGCCAGGTTACTGCTGGCTCAGGCCGATTTACTTGAACCGGCTGGAGCCGGTGCGGAGCAGCCTTTTACCATCCAGTCCGGGGAATCGGTCAATTCGGTCGCTTTTCGCATGGAAGAAAACGGCCTGAT
>CALMIB010000243.1 GCA_937863945.1 uncultured Longilinea sp. | reverse complement strand
CTGACATTCGATGTGACTCTGATCAGCATCATCGTGAAGAACAACCTGTCCACCGAATGTATCCTCACAGTGGGCAGCAAGCTGCTGGTGCCGCAGCCCACGCCCACGCCGGCCCCGTTGCCAACTGAAACCCTGCAGCCTGCGCGGGCGACCGAATCCGCCTGCCAGACGATGGATTACGTCGTCCTTTCCACCGACACGCTCGGTTCGATCGCGGCCAACTACAACGTTTCGGCGCAGTCGATCCGCGAATACAATGGCAAGACCTCCGACGTGGTTTACGAGGGCGAAACGCTGAAGATCCCGCTGTGCGAACGCCTGCCAACCGCCGGTCCGACGCCCACGCCCACCAACCCGCCGCCGTACTCGGCGCCCAACCTGCTGCTGCCCGCGGACGGCGCAGTGTTCATGACCGCCAGCGACGTGATCACGCTGCAATGGGCTGCCGTCGGCGGCATGCGTGAAAACGAAGGTTATGCCGTCACCATCGAGGATTTGACCGAAGGCACCGGCCGTAAGCTGGTGGAATACGTCACCGATACCAAATTCATCATCCCGGCCAATTTCCGACCCACCGACAACCTGCCGCATGCCATCCGCTGGTTTGTCGTGCCGGTCCGCCCGGCCGGTCAGACCCGCGAAGGCCAGCCCGTCTGGGAACCAGCCGGCGCGATCAGCGTCAGCCGCGTGATCGTCTGGATGGGCTCCGGCGGAAGCACAACGCCCTGATCCACCAAAATCTGCAACAAAAAACGGTCTGGTTTTTTTCCAGACCGTTTTTAGTTCCAAAGGATGGGTCAGCGCACTTCCTCGCGCTCCAGGAAGCGGGTAGCCTCGATCGCGGCCGCCGCGCCCATGCCCGCAGAGGTGACCACCTGGCGGTAGGTCGAATCCATCACCTCGCCGGCGGCAAACACGCCCGGGATGCTGGTGTGCATCAGGCTGTCGGCAATGATGATCCCGCGGCCGTCCATTTCAAGCTGCCCGGCGAACATCTGCGTGTTCGGCGTGTGGCCGATGAAAATGAAGATACCGTCCGTTTCCACGACCGTTTCTTCGCCGGTCTTGACATTCTTGACGTTCACGCCGGTCACTTTCTCCTCGCCCAGCACTTCGGTCACCACGCTGTCGAGGATGAAATGGATCTTCTCATGTTCATTTGCGCGGCGCTGCAGGATGGCCCCGGCGCGCAGCGCATCCCGGCGGTGAATGATGGTCACGGTTTTGGCAAAGCGCGTCAGGAACAGGGCTTCCTCCAGCGCGCTGTCGCCGCCGCCCACCACAACGACCTTTTTTTCCTTGAAAAACCAACCGTCACAGGTGGCGCAATACGAAACGCCCCGCCCAACCATCAATTCCTCGCCGGGAATATTCAAATGATTGGGGCTGGCGCCGGTCGCGATGATCAACGAATCCGCTGTATACTCCCGGCTGTAGGTCTTCACGCGGAAGGGCCGGCTGGACAAATCGACTTCACTGGCCAGATCATATTCAAAGCGCGCGCCAAAGCGTTCGGCCTGCTTTTTGAACAGCTCGCCCAGTTCGCTGCCGCCCACGCCCTCCGGAAAACCGGGGTAATTTTCAATTGTATAGGTCAGTGAAGCCTGACCGCCCAGTTCATTACCGGTCAACACCAGCGGATTCAATTCGGCGCGGGCAGCATACAGCGCGGCGGACAGCCCGGCCGGACCGGCGCCTAAAATCAGTACCTTCACATGCTCCATGCTGTCGCTGTTTTCTGCCACCGGAGAAAGGCTGGTCAAATTGAAATCCATATTATGCTCCTCAAAATGATGATGTCACACCTTTAGATGAAAACAGTCCCGAAAAGTTTCACCGTTCAACGGCCCGGTCGGTGATTTCCAGCGCACGGTCGATCACCTCAAACCCTTCCGCGAGCTGTTCGGGGGTGATGATCAACGGCGGCAACACCAGTGCGGTGTGCCAGTGAATCGACTGGAAAACGCCGTGATCCAATAGATATTTTTTATATGCTGCCATCTCCGGGCTGGAGCCGTTGAACGGCGCTATTGGTTCGCGCGTCTTGCGGTTGCGCACCAGCTCTAAAATGCCAAACAGGCCGATCGAGCGCACCTCGCCCACCGAGGGATGCCGATCCACCAATTCCGCCAGCATGTCCGCCATCACCTGGCCGGTGGCTTTGGCCTTCTCCACCAGGTGGTCCTGCTGCATCACTTCGATAGTCGCGACGGCCGCGGCCAGCGAGATGGGGTGGCCGTTGTAGGTCAAACCGCCCTCGTACACGCGGTCTTTATATGCGTCGGCAATTTCCTGCTTCATCGCCACCGCCCCCAACGGGGCATAACCGGAGGTCAAACCCTTGGCCATGGTGAGGATGTCCGGCTTGACATCCCAATGATCGACCGCGAACCATTCGCCTGTGCGGCCGAAACCGCTCATCACTTCGTCACAGATCATCACGATGCCGTAGCGGTCGCACAGCCTGCGCACGCCAGGCAGGTAGCCGTCCGGCGGGACGATGATGCCGTTCGTTCCGGTCACAGACTCGACCAGGATGGCGGCAATGGTGTCAGGCCCTTCATACTGGATGATCTCTTCGAGATGGTTGAGATAATCCTGGCAGAATTCTTCATCCGAAATGCCCGGATTGGTGCGGTGAAAGGTGGAACGGTAGCGGTAGGGATCCAGGAAATGCACCACGCCGGGCATCACCGCCGGCTCCCAGACCAGCCGGCGCGGATCGCCGGTGGCTGAAATGGCGCCGAAGGTCGCGCCGTGATAGGAGCGGTAGCGCGACAGCACCTTGAACTTGCCGGTGTATCCGCGCGCCAGTTTGATGGCGTTCTCGTTTGCGTCCGCGCCGCCCAGCGTGTACAGGTAGCGGGTGAGCCCGGCAGGCAGGATCTCCGCCAGCTTTTTCCCCAGCATGGCGCGCGCGCGGGTGGCCATGCCCGGGGCCGCATAAGGCAGCTCGCGTGCCTGGTCGGCGATCGCCTGGATCACGCGTTCATCTCCGTGCCCGATGTTAACGCACATGGTCATCGAATTCAAATCCAGGTAGCGCTTGTCATTGACATCCCAAAAATACACCCCCCGGGCAGATTTCACCGGGATCGGGTTGACCTTGCCCTGCGCGGACCAGGTCCAAAAATTGTGTTCCATGGAAAGGGGTAGGATTTCATCATCGGGCAGTTCGATCATCATAATCCTCGAGGAGAAGGAATGGGTTATTCAGGCAGACAGGTTTATCCTATCACAAATTTAGCTGACCAGCCCGGCGCTCAGGTGGAAGGAAATCACCCCTATGCTATAATTTTGGCACGTTTTTCATCATGCCAAATTCAACGGATCTAGACCGTAACTCCATTCCATGCCCGCAGCCGTTGCCGGATACCGTTCTGCGCGGGCTGGAATATTTTAATAGCGGCAAATTCTTCGAAGCGCATGAATACCTGGAAATTGCCTGGCGGGCTGAAAAAGGGCCGATCCGCGACCTGTACCGGGGCATCCTGCAGGTGGGTGTGGGATATTACCACCTTCAGCGTGGCAACCTGACCGGCGCGCGGAAATTGTTCAGCCGGGCTCGGCGCTGCCTGCAGATTTTTCCAGCCTCGCAGTGCGGCATTGATTTGGCCGGCCTGCTGGCGGATGTAGACGCCGTGGAAGCCGCCATGCAGACCCCCGAACGACTGCGCGACCGGATTCAGGCCGGGCTGTTCAAGCCGGTCAGGTATTCAATCGATTAGCCGTCCTGGTGTTCAACTCTGTTAATTCATGCCTGCTGCCCGCCTACCAGCCGCTGGCCGAAAAAATGATCCCCAGCATATCGGCGCGCTCACCGGCGGTCATCGGCCGGGGACGCGCGTACTCCTCCAATCGGGCGGTCAACAATTGCGTGCTGATATAGCGCCCGTCGTAGAAGATGTGCCGGTCGATGAATTCCCGCGCGGTCCAATCGGTGATATTGCCGTTGGGCAGCGTGTAGCGCATCTGGTCAAAGAACAGGTTACCCAATCCATAGTGGATCAAGACGCCGTTGTGAAATTCCAGCCCCATCGGGTAATGCGCCTGGCTGCCGCTGACAATCACCGCGCCGCTCTCCGCCAGGGCGCGAAAATCGCGCTGCTCCCAGTCAAGCGGCTCGGGGCGGTAAGCCTCATAATATTGCAGCGTGATAATCGGCAGGTAGCCCTCGCCGCGTAAACGCTGCGCCTCCGCTTTGATCCAGGCGTAGTCATCGCAGGCAGCCGCGCCGGGCAGGGCATCGGTGGCCCACACGGTGGGCGGCCCGGCCGGGTTGCAGCCCAGGAAGGCCAGCCGGTTGCCGTGATCTTCCAGAAGCAGCGGCGCGCGCGCCTCCTGCAAATCGCCGCCGCCGGCATAATACTTCAGCCCGGCCTGCCGGTACAGGTCGACCGTGTAAACCAGCGGCTCGCGGCCATAATCGTTGAGGTGATTGCCGCTCAACTCGATAATGTCGAACCCGGCGGCGGTCAGCAAACGCAGGTAGTCCGGCTGCGAACACATCTGCAGGCTGGTGTCGCTGTAGCTGGCCCGCGGGCAACCCGTGAAGAAGGACACTTCGTTGCTGGTATGGGTCAAATCCGCCGAGGTCAGCCAATCCAGGATGCTGCTGGCCGGGTATTCCACCCCCTTTAAGTCCATGGTAGCGGCAGTCGCGCGCACCAACGCGGTCACGCCGGTCATCACCAGCACGGTGAGTTTGCTCTCGTCGCGATTTGTCAGCGCATGCTGCGCGGCTTGATCGGCATACAGGCCGTTGAGCGTGAACAAAACCTGCAACGGATATGTATTTTCATCCAGGCCGCGCAAGAGCGGATTTTGGCCGTCGATGCTCATCACCTTCCACTGCGGTTCGAGTTCGTCAAATGGCAGGATTGCCCAGGCTTTTTCAACATCGCGCCAGCGCACCAACTCATCATAATTACTGGCTACACGCAAATTATTCTGCACCGCAGGCCCCCAAAGGAATTCAAACGCATGCAGGGTCGCCCGGGTGAGCGCGAGCGGCGCTCCGCCCATCAACGAGTCATTCTCGCCGCGCCAGTAACTCTGCAACTCCGCGCCTGATACGTCATCCGCAATCGTCGCGAAGGGAGCCGCCAGCACATAAAACCAGCGCACCGGCGCGCCGGCATCCCGCGACGGTTCAAGGCGCGCCCGGGCGCTGCCGGCGGAATCGGTCAACGCCATTCCCTCAGGCAGGGCCAGCGATGCGGACAACGTCCCCGGCACGGCCGGATCGATCCACAGGCCCTGGATTTCAGGCGTGGGAGTCAACGTGACGGTTGGCAGTGGTTGAAAGGGTGTGACGCTGGCAATGAGGGTTTGTGCCAGATGTGGCCATTCGGCTGCCGGTTGCGCGGCTTGCAGATTGCAGCCCATCAGCGTGACGATCACCAGGAACGACGTGCCCAACCGGATCAGCCTGCCCATTTCACCATCCGCTCTCGGTGAAGACTGTTTCCAGCAGCGCGGCCCGCTCTTCCGGCGTCATCAAGCGCGGCTGGGCGTAATCCTCCAGCCGTATTGTGAACACTTCGGTGCTGATCAGGCGGCCTTCGTAGAATACGCTGCGGTCCAGAAATCCTCGGCTGGAGCCGAAATCCATTTGATCGAAAAAGGTATTGCCCAGACCGTAATGAACCAGCGCATCGCCGACAAAGGCGAACCCCTGCGGGTAATGCGACTGGCTGCCGCTGATCAACACCGCTCCGGCCTGCGCCATGCGCTCCGAAATCACCCGCTGCGCCGAGGTGGGTTTGTAATCATACACTTCGATGTGCTGGATGGTCACGATGGGCAGGTAGCCTGCCTGGCGCAGGTCGCGGATTTGCGCTTCCATCCAGTCATAATCACACGATGCGGCACCGGGATGATCCACCGATACCCAGACGGCTTCAGGACCGGAAGGATTGCAGCCAATGAATGCGAGTTGATTGCCGTTAATTTCCATCTTCAGCGCCTGGCGCGCCGATTCCATCGTCCAGCCGCCGCCATACACCCGAAAGCCCTCGCTCTCATAGAGTTTCAGCGTTTCCGAAATCGCCTCCGCTCCCCAGTCCAACAGATGGTTGCCGGTCAGTTCAATCACATCCGCGCCAACCGCTTCAAGCACCTGCACATATAGCGGGCTGGTACAAAATCGCAGCGAGCCGCGCAGGGGTTTGGCCGGCGGACAATTGGAATAAAAGGCAACTTCGTTGCTGATGTGGGTCACGTCCGCCGAGCTCAGCAGGCTGCCGATCTTTGCAGCCGGGTAAAGCACGCCCTCTTCTTCCATGCGCAGCGCCATGTGGCGCACCATTGCGGTCGTTCCGGTCATGAATACACGCGCGATGTGCTCCGGGCGACGGTTGCCCACCCATTGAACGAGCAGGTCTGCCCCTGCCGACGGATTCCCCTCCCCGGCCGTCACCCCGATGACCGCCGTGAGCGGATACCGGCGCAAATCCAATTCGGGGTCAAGCGGCGACAGGCCATCCACCTGGATGACCTTCAGCCGCGGGGTCAGTTCCTCAAAAGGCACAATGACCCACCCCGGGCGCCGAGCCCAGGCCAGATCGACCAAATCTTCGGCGGGGACGATGCGGACTGACTCCGGATCGAAGTCTCCCCACAGCCAGCGAAAGGCAGCCGCCGTTTCCACAGTCATCATGAGTTCGGCCCCGTTGAAGGGCTCGGCCGCTTTGCCTTTCCAGACGGCGCGCAGGGATTGGAAGCTGACCTCATCCGTCAGCGTCGCGAACGGCGCGGCCAGGGCATACACCCAATCGGCGCCGCCTGCATCGGCGGCTTGCCAGGTTACCTGATAATCGGCGCGCTCGCGGTTCTGCGTCGCCACGAACGCGCCGGGCAATTCCAGAGAATCGCGGAAAGCCGCCGGTAATTCCGGATCAATCCAAACCGCAGGTGTTTCAGCCGTGGGCGTCAGGCCGGGCATGGGTGTGGGGATGGCCGTTGGGGCTGCCGTGGGCGTGGGGGGCATGCCTACGGCGGGTTGAACTGGCGCGCACCCCGATAAAAATGCCAATGCGAGGATTGCAGTGATGAAATGATGATATCGACCGGCCGGCAAGCGAACCTCCCGCCCCTGAAATAA
>CALMIB010000242.1 GCA_937863945.1 uncultured Longilinea sp. | reverse complement strand
CGCCTCGTCCTTGAACGAGGGATCGCCGATCATGGTGGTGCCGCCGCCGGCCAGCGCAATGGGGTGGTGGCCGAAGCGCTGCAGGCGCGCCAGCGCGATGAGCGGCACGATGTGCCCGACGTGCAGGCTGTCGGCTGTCACGTCGAAGCCGTTATAGACGGTCACTTTTTCGTTGGCGAGCACCTGCTGCACGCCGTCGATCTTGTCATAGACCATCCCGCGCCATTCAAGCTCTTCGAAAATACTGTGAGACATTCCAGACTCCCTGATGCACCCGGTGCTGCTCCGGGCGAGATAATGGGTAAGTATAACACCGGGGGAAGTGATGGGTGAAGAGTGATAAGTGATGCGGTAACCGGTATTCGGCAATGCGGTATTGGGTATTCGTTGATTCGGTATTCGGCGATGTGCTTTTATGGCTGGATATTCGATAAGCAAAAATTATCCACCATGATTCCAGGCCATTTTGAAAAAGACCATGAAATCAAAAATATCGCATCTACAAATACCGAATACCGCATTGACAAATACCGAATTGCCGTATTTGCTCACCCCAACCCTGTGACCCAAAATGTGTCCCCAGTCCTATTGCGCCGGCGGAGCGGGGAGCGTATGATTAAAACCGACCGGTCGGTCTGATATTCCAATCTGACCCCTGCTCCCCACGGGAGCAGGCCGGGATGAGGGCAACCTCAATTCCACGCAGAAAGGCAAACAAACATCCATGCAGCAGCGCAGCCAGGCCACGCGGGCGGCCATCCTCGCCGCGGCGGGCAAATTATTCTCCCAGCACGGCTATGACGCCACCGGTGTGGCCGAATTGTGCGCCGAAGCGGGCGTCAGCAAGGGTGCGTTTTACCACCACTTTGCCACCAAGCAGGCGCTCTTCCTGGCGCTGCTAAACGACTGGCTGGAGGAATTGGACGAGCAGATCCAGTCCATTTTGTTCACCGCGCCGGACATTGCCGAGGGACTGGTGCGCATGGCCGGCGTGGCCGGCAAAATGGCCGGCGATGCCGGCGGCAACCTGCCCATGTTCCTGGAGTTCTGGACGCAGGCCAGCCGCGACCCGGCCGTGTGGAACGCCACCATCGCGCCCTACCAACGCTACCAGCGCGTGTTCGCCGGGCTGATTCAAACCGGCATCGACGAGGGCTCGCTGCGCGTCACCGATCCCAACGTGGCGGCGCGCCTGCTGCTGGGCATGGCGGTGGGACTGCTGTTGCAGGCCTCGCTCGACCCGCAGGGCGCCGACTGGCCGCGCACCATCGAACAATCCTTGCGCCTGCTGTTGGGCGGGCTGGAAAAAAGGAGCGACGAATGACCATCCTGGTGACGGGGGGAACCGGACATATTGGCAATGTGTTGATTCGTGAACTGGCGGCCATGGGGCAGCCGGTGCGCGCGCTGGTGCTGCCCGGCGAAGACCGCTCGATCCTGGACGGCGTGCCGGTGGAGTGGACCGAGGGCGACGTGCTGGACCCGGCCAGCCTGGCGGCGGCCTTCGCCGGGGTGGATACGGTCTATCACCTGGCGGGCATCATCTCGATCATGCCGGGCGGCAACGCCATGATGCGGCGCGTCAACGTGGAGGGCACGCGCAACGTGCTGGCCGCCGCGCGCGCCGCGGGCGTGCGCCGGCTGGTGTACACCAGCTCCATCCACGCCTTCCAGCACGCGCCCAACGGCGTGGTGGTGGACGAATCGCTGCCCTTCGACCCGGAGCATGCCATGGGCGCCTACGACAGCACCAAGGCCGAGGCCTCGCTGGAGGTGCTGCAAGCCGCCCGCGACGGGCTGGACGCGGTGATCGTCGCGCCGACCGGCGTGATCGGGCCGCACGACTTCCGCACCTCCGAACTGGGCGCGTTGATCCGCTCGTGGCTGCAACCGTCGGCAGCGCTGCTGATCGACGGGCGCTACGACTTCGTCGATGTGCGCGACGTGGTGAAGGGTGAAATGCTGGCCGCCGAGAAAGGCCGCCGCGGCGAAGTGTACATCCTCTCCGGCGAGCAGCGCCACCTAGTGCAGATGATGCTGACCGTCAAGCAGGCGCTGGGATTGCCGGTGAAGGTGCTGACCATTCCGCTGCGCTGGGCCAAATTCTTCGCCAAATTCGCGGTGGTGTATTACCGCCTGAGCCGCGAGAAGCCGCGCTTCACGCCCTATTCGATCGCCACCGTGCAGACCAATTCGGTCATCAGCCACGCCAAGGCCGAGCGCGAACTGGGCTATCACCCGCGCACGGTCGAGCAATCACTGGTCGATACCATCGCATGGTGGAAGCAGTATCTCTTCCAGAAAAAGTCGCGTCAGGCGCGCTAACGCATGGCGAAGCAGCTTCCACAGGCATTGCGCGGGCAAAATGCGCTGATTTCGGGCGCCTCGAGTGGGATCGGGGCAGCCGCGGCGCGCAAATTGGCGTCGCTGGGTATGCACGTGATTCTGGCCGCCCGCCGCACCGAGCGCCTCAACGCGCTGGCGGATGAGATCCGCCAGGCCGGCGGGCAGGCGCGCGTGATCACCGCCGACCTGGCATGCGCTGAGGACCGCGCCGCGCTGGCCGCGCTGGCCCCCGAGACGGCCGTGCTGATAAACAACGCCGGTTTCGGCTGGTACGGTTATTACGCCGAGATGCCGCCCGAACTGGTGCGCGAGATGTTGCAGGTGAACCTGCTGGCGGTGGCCGAACTGACGCGCGCTTTTCTGCCGGCCATGCTGGCGCGCGGCGGCGGGTACATCATCAACATCTCGTCGGTGGCAGGCGGTCTGCCCGAGCAGGGCGTCGTGCTGTATTCGGCCACCAAGGCCTTCATGGATGCCTTCACCACCGCGCTGCACCGCGAATTGCGCGGCAGCGGCGTGCATGCCGGGTTGGTGTGCCCGGGGCCGGTTTCCAGCGAGTTTTACCCGCGCGCCGCCGGCCAGCCCAACGGCAAACCGGTGCCCGCCGAGCGCTTCGCCGTGCCGCCCGAAATGGTGGCCAAAGCCGTGGCCGGGATGTTGGCCCGGCCGCGCCGCCGCGTGTACGTGCCGGGCTGGTTGGCCGTCAGCCGCTGGGTGGAGCCGCTGTTCGGGGGAATCATTGATTTGTTGGGGCCGCTGCTGTTGAAGAGGGGATAACCACGGAAACGCGGAGAGCACGGAGAAGAGGATAAAGCGGTAGG
>CALMIB010000241.1 GCA_937863945.1 uncultured Longilinea sp. | reverse complement strand
AGCGTAACGCTTGGCTTTTTCGATCTTTCCGATCATCCCGTAGTCCATTTTGTGCGATCTCCTTTCAGGGGTGTGTAGGTAGCAAAAAGGCACGCAATCAGACGCGTGCCTTGGATCTTCCATTCCAAATTATGTCAACAGAAACTCGCATAGCGATTCTTTTTCGCTCCTTAAATAATCATATCTCCAAACGACTGGAAAGTCAACGACATTTTTCCAGTATTAAGGCATCTTCTCCATCCTGATAATAGGCCGGCCAGCGGTCCACCTGGCGATATTGGTTGCGCCCGTACATGCGCAGCGCCGGCTGGTTGCTGCAGCGCACGCACAGCCGCACGCAGGGCATGTTCATGCTTTCTTCGCAGGCCTGCAGCAGCGCGGTGCCAATCCCGTTTCCGCGGTACTGCGGCCGGACGCCCACCGTGGTGATCCAGCCCAGGCGCCGCGCGCGGTCAACCTCCCCGGCAATGAAGCCGACCATCTCGCCATCGATGACAGCTTTGATTCGCGTCACGCCCGGCAGGGTCAACACGCCGATCAAATCCAGTAGCGGCCAGGCGTCACGGTCAAAGCACTCGTGTTCCAGGCGGTGCAGTGCGTTCAAGTCACTCATGCGGGCGGGCATCAGGTCAAAAAAGACAGTATCCATCCGCGGTATCATCCGGTTGCAATCCCACCCCCATCGGGCCAGGCCTGAAGGGGGTGGGCATTGAATTTGTTCTGGCTCGCGCTAAATATCAGATTAGTCTTACTCGTTGTTCTCTTTTCGAAGATTGACGAAATTATCCAGCAGGCTGGTAAATTCCATCGGGAAGATGTACTTGGTGGATGGGCTGGCCGCCATGCTCTTGAGCGTCTCAAAGTATTGCAGCGTGAGCGTCTTGCTGTCCACATCCTTGGCCACGCCAAAGATTTGCTCCAGCGCCGCGGAATAACCTTGCGCCCGCAGCAACTGCGCCTGGCGCTCGCCTTCGGCCTTCAAAATGGCCGATTGCTTTTCACCTTCAGCGCGCAAAATAGCGGCCTGCTTTTCGCCTTCGGCCACATTGATGTTGGCTTCGCGCGTACCAGTCGATTCGGTCACCACGGCGCGGCGGGTGCGTTCCGCGGTCAACTGGCGGTTCATCGAATCCTGCACGTCGCGCGGCGGGAGGATCTCGCGGATTTCCACGTTGGTCACTTTGACGCCCCAGCGCTCGGTGACTTCGTCCAGGCGGGTGCGCAGCGCGGCATTGATCTGCTCGCGTTCCGACAGCACGCCGTCCAGCAGGATGCCGCCGATGACCGAGCGCAGCGTGGTGGTGGCGATACCCTGGGCAGCCAGCTCAAAATTGCCCACCTGCAGCACGCTTTGCACCGGATCAAAAATCTTGTAGTACCACAGGAAATCGATTGAGATGGGCGCGTTATCCTTGGTGATCGAGGTTTGCGCCGGGATTTCACGCACCTGCTCGCGCAGGTCAACCCGCACGGCCCGATCGACAAAGGGGATCAGCAGCACCAGGCCAGGGCCGCGCGCGCCGATGCAGCGGCCAAGTCGAAAGACAACCACGCGCTGATATTCCGGCACGATTTTGATCGCCGTTGCCAGGAAGACGATCAATGCCAGTACGATTACGCCAATTAAGCAATACACCAGTTCCATGCGTACCCTCCGTTGAATAAGACGAATACTACAGGGCAATGAAGGCTAGCGTTTTTGGGGAGAAACTGCTTCGACCAGCAACACCAGCCCTTCGCGCCCGATTACCCGAATTGCCGTGCCCTTTGGAATCAATTCAGCACTGCGGGCAGTCCATTCTTCACCCCCCACATAGACGCACCCATCCGAAAGCACATCCGTCTGCGCCTCTCCCAGTTTGCCAACCAACGTACCCAGATCCATGGCGGGACGCATCCGCACAGCCTGAAGACCCTTTTGGGTGACAATCCAGAGAATACCGATCGCCGACGCCGAGGTCAGCACTGCCAGCGCCATGTTGACAGCCGGACCACCATCAACACTGCGAAACAGGAAAACCGAGCCCACGACCAGGGCGACCAAAGAGATAATCAGGTAAACCCAACGTTGTGAACTGCGCAGTGCAATCACAAATGGGAATACTCCTATCACCAGAATTACCAATGCCCACCAATTGGTGGGCAACGTTGCCACACCATACCCGGCTATCATCAGCGCAAATAACGCACCAACTTCCACCACACCTGTGCCCGGCGAGAATAACGCCAGCACGGCCAGCACGAAACCACTGACCAACAACACATATGCAAGATTTGGATCGAGCACGAGGTTCATTGTTTTTTCCTTGCAGACCGGTTCTTCCCCGCCACATGCATCCTGTACTTAGCTCTCTATGATTATACAACATTCACCGGGCCGTATTGCTCCATTCGGACTTAAAGCAAAACGGGCAACCTGACGGTTGCCCGTTTTGCTTTCCCTGTTTCCTAACCCTTTTCCCAATCCCAATCAGGAGGTTCCTTCATGGAGTAAACTCAGTTTACTGATTCCAGATTAAAATAAGCGAAGGAGTCTATAAAATTCTGATTAGTTTTTTTTCATGGCAATCAGGCAACCCGCGGGTTTCGTCCATACCCTGACCCATAACCCGAACGAACTTTGACATTCTCACCGGATCCCACAGATAATCGAGGGGGTGAGATGGACATACCTTACCTTCCCGACTGGTCGGACAGAGCAGCCATGACCATGGAAGGCGTTAAGAGCCGGCCTTTCGTGATAAAATCGGGCATACTGATTGTTAATACTCCCGAGGTGTCCCATGTCCGAAACCATCCTGGTTGCCATTGCCTGGCCCTACGCCAATGCCGAAATTCACGTCGGCAACATCACCGGGTCGCACTTGCCCGGCGACATCTTCGCCCGCTTCCACCGGCTCAAGGGCAACCGCGTGGTGATGGTTTCGGGTACCGACTCGCACGGTACCCCGGTCACGATCAAAGCGGATTCGCAGGGCGTGCCCGTGGAAACTGTTTATAAGCAATACCACGACGGTTTCCTGGATCTTTACCAACAACTGGGCATCCACTACGACCTCTTCACCACCACGCACACCCAGAACCATTTCAAGGTTTCGCAGGCGATCTTCCTCGCGTTGCAGAAGAACGGCTTTCTCTACCAAAAAACCAGCGCACAGTGGTATTCGCCCGCCAGCAAACGCTTTTTGCCTGACCGCTACGTGGAAGGCACCTGCTACATCTGCGGCGCGGATGGGGCGCGCTCCGATCAATGCGACAATTGCGGCAACCCGCTGGACCCTGAAAAACTGGTCAACCCGCGCTCCAAGATCGACGGCTCAACCCCTGAACTGCGCGATACGGTTCACTTCTACCTGGATTTGTCCAAACTCGAGCCCGAGGTCGCCCGCTATCTACGCGAACGCAAATCCTACTGGCGCGATACCGTCATCGGCCAATCGCTCGGCCAGATCGAGAGCGAGGGTCTCAAACCACGCGCCATCACCCGCGACCTCGACTGGGGCATCCCGGTGCCCATCCAGGGTTGGGAAGGCAAGTGCCTGTACGTGTGGTTTGAGGCTGTCATCGGCTACCTCTCCGCCACCATCGAATGGGCGCAGTTGAGCGGCGATGCGGCTGCCTGGAAAGAATGGTGGACCAATCCGCAGGCCAAAGCCTTTCACTTTATCGGCAAGGATAATATCTTCTTCCACGCCGCCTGGTGGCCGGCGCAGTTGATGGGCACCGGCGCGCAGTTCCTGGAGATCTTTGCCGGCGAAGGCGGACAGCCGCTCACCCTGCCCTACGACGTGCCCGCCAACATGTTCATGAACCTGGAAAACCGCAAGATTTCCGGCAGTCACAACTGGGGCGTGTGGGGGCGCGATTTTCTCACCCGCTACGATCCCGATCCGCTGCGCTATTACCTGACCGTCACCATGCCCGAAAATCGCGACACCGACTGGAATTGGGACGATTTTCTACACCGCAACAACGACGAACTGGTGGCCACCTGGGGCAACCTGGCTAACCGCGTGCTCTCCTTCTGCTACAAGCACTGGGAAGGACGCATCCCCGAGCCGGGCGAACTCACCCCCGCCGACCAGGAGCTGCTCGCGGCGGTCGAAGAGGGCTTCACCACCGTCGGCAAAGAGCTGGAAGCCGTACACCTGCGCGCCGCGCTGGCTGAAGCCATGCGCCTGGCGACCGAGGTCAACAAATACCTTGACCGCATGGCTCCCTGGCAGGCGGTCAAAACCGACAAAGCCGCGGCCGGTCGCACAATCTATACTGCCATCCGCGCCATCGACTCGCTCAAAGTGCTGCTGGCGCCCTTCCTGCCCTTCACCAGCGAACGCCTGCACGCTTTTCTCGGCTATACGCAGCCTATTTTCGGCTTCCAGTTCGTCCAACCGGTTCAGGATTCCCTCGGCGAACACAACGTGCTGCGCTACAACCCGGATGGAGCCACCGGCCGCTGGCAGCCCAGCCAGATCGAACCCGGGCGTGCATTGCAACAACCTCAACCGCTCTTCAAAAAGCTGGATCCATCCATTGTCGATGATGAACGCGCCCGCATGGGCGAACCGCAGTAGTGAAATGCACAAATAAAAACCGCAGGGCTGCATTTTTTCAGAGCAGCCCTGTTGTTTTTTTTCACCGCTCGATAGGATTGACGCCGTATTTGGCGATCAAATCATCCAGCGCCTCGCGCAGCAATTCCGCCTCGCCGGCCTGGCGTTCGGCAGCCAGCTTGCCCAGGCGCTCCAACTGCGTCTGCGTGTAATGGCTGGTTTTGGGCACCATGCGCTCGTCATACGCCAGCCGCACCCTGCCGCGCCCGGTGGCTTTGGCGCGGTACAGGGCCTGGTCGGCCTTGCGCATCAGCTCGGATTTCAGCCACCCGTCGATCGGCGCGCAGGCAATGCCCGCGCTGATCGAGATGCCCGCGACCTTTCCGGCCGCGCCTGCCAGCACGATCTCGCGTTCCGCGGCCAGGCCGCGCATTTTTTCCACCAGCAAAAAAGCCTGCTCGCGTTCGGTGGCCG
>CALMIB010000240.1 GCA_937863945.1 uncultured Longilinea sp. | reverse complement strand
TGGCCGCGGTGATCGTCTTCGGGCTGCTGCGCTGGCTGCTGACGCCCGAGCGGGATTGACCGGCGCCAGCTCGCGCGTGATCTTACCAAAAAGGTGCAGCCAGCCGGCTGCACCTTTTGGTTTAATTGCCTGAACAGGATTACTTGACCTGGATTTCGACCACGCCCTTGACGTTCACCTTCGAGGACATGTCGGGCATGACCGTGCGCAGCGTGCCGTCATCCGAGAAGGCCACGATGCATTTCTCGCAGGCCAGCGCGTCGGCCAACGGCAGTTCAGCGGTGTAGCCGTCCTCGGCCACGAAGACCAGCGTGGTGGCTTCAGCCTTCGGGGCGGCCAGCGCCAGCAGCGCGGCCAACGATACACCGTTGAAGGTGGAGGTCTCGCCGTCCTTGTTGGTGTAATCAACGTCCATGGTTTCCATGGCCTTGATTTCATCTTCCGTCCAGGCCTGTTCGGCGCCCACCAGCCCGGTGATCTTCAAACCGGCGGCAGCCGGCTGGGATGCGAGCCACAGCGTCGAGCTGGGGATGAATAGCGACTGGCCCAGTTCGGCCTTCTTGAAATCGAGGATCTTTTGCTGCACCGGCACCGAGATCAACCAGTCGATGAACTGATTGGCCAGATCGTTCTGGATCTTCTCGTTCTTGGCGGGGTTGACGGCAATGACGCCGTAGGGGTTAAGCAGCAGGTTGTCGCCTTCCACCAGGATCTTCAGGGTGAGGCCGGTCTGGGTCTGCGCCAGGTAGGTGGCGCGGTCGCTGAGGGTGTAGCCCTGCAGTTCTTCGGTCATGGTCAGCACGGCGCCCATGCCCTGCCCGGCCGAAACGTACCAATCGCCGGCCGGTTCGATCCCGGCGGCCTTCCAGACGGCCTTTTCCTTGCTGTGCGTGCCGGAATCATCGCCGCGCGAGACGAAAGACGCGCCGGAGGTGGAAATGGCGGTGAAGGCTTCGGCGGCCGTCTTCACATTCAGGATGCCGGCGGGATCGGATTCGGGGCCGACGATGACGAAGTCGTTGTACATCACGTCTTCGCGGCGCACGCCGTCGCCGTCATCCATGAAGGTCTTCTCAGCGGCGGGCGAATGCACCAGCAGCACGTCCGCGTCGCCGTCCTTGCCCATCTGCAGCGCCTGGCCGGAGCCGACTGCGATCACGCTGACTTTCACGCCGGTTTCAGCGGTGAAGTCGGGCAGCAGGTAGTCCAGCAGGCCGGAATCCTGCGTGCTGGTGGTGGTGGCCAGGATGAGCGTCTTGGCCTCAACGGGGGCGGCCGTGGGTTCCACCGGCGCGGCAGTCGGTTCCACCGGTGCGGCGGTGGGTTGGACCACCGGGGCAGCGGTGGGGCCTGCCCCAGCATTGGGGGTGGCAGCCGGCGTGCAGGCAGCCAGCAGCATCGACGCCAGCGCGAGCAGCCCGAAAATACGGGTAAACCTGGTTAACTTCATTCTAAACTCCTTTTCTCCAAACTAATAGATCATTTCTCCGCGGACAAACGCGCGCGTGCGCGGGTCGCGGGGATCCTCAAAAAAGGATGCAGTTGCGCCAATTTCAATCAGGCCGCCGTTGAGCATCAAAGCCACCCGGTCGGCCAGGCGGCGTGCCTGGAAGATGTTGTGCGTCACCAGCACCACGGTGACGCCGCGCTGGGAATGAATTTCTTTGACCACGTCCTCGATCAGCCCGATGTTGTAGGGGTCGAGGTTGGCGGTGGGTTCGTCCAGCAGCAGCACCTCGGGTTGGATGACCACAGCGCGCGCCAGCGCCACGCGCTGCGCCTCGCCGCCCGAAAGGGTGCGCGCCTGGGCGCGGTGCAGCTTTTCCAGTCCCATGCGCTGCAGCACCGCCTGCACCTGGGGGTGACAGTCGCGCTGACCGCGCAGGCGCAGCCCATAGGCCACGTTGTTTTCCACGCTGTCGCGCAGCAGCGCGGGCCGCTGGAATACGGTGGTCACCTGGCGGCGCAGCTCCAGCGGGATAGTAGCGCCGGCGACGCCTTTATAGCGCAGCTCGCCGCCGTCGGGCGCTTCGAGGAAGTTGAGCAGCCGCAGCAGGGTTGATTTTCCCGCGCCGCTTGGCCCAACGATTGCCAGAATCTCGCCGCGCTCGACGGAGAGGGATTGCAGGTCCAGCACGGTGCGCCCGGCATAAGCCTTCTTGACAGAATTGAGTTCGTAAATGGCGCCCATGCCTCAGTTCCCCTTGCCCTGCAACTGGGTGACGCCGTAGTTAATCACGAAGGAAAGCAGCAGCAGCACCATGCCCAGCCCGATGGCCAGCGAAAAGTTGCCGCGCCGGGTTTCGAGCATGATGGCGGTGGTGAGCACGCGCGTTTGCCCGTCGATGTTGCCGCCCACGATCATCACCGCGCCGACTTCGGAGATGATCGATCCCAGCCCGCCCACCAGCGCCACGATCAGCCCCAGGCGCGCCTCGCGCATCACCGCCATCGTCACCTGCACGGGCGTCGCGCCCAGCGAGCGCACCTGCAGGCGCAGGTCGGGCGCCACCTCGGCCACCGCCGACATGGTGTAACCCGCCACCAGCGGCGTGGCGATGATCACCTGCGCCACGATCATGGCCGGCACGGTGAACAGCTCCGGCACGAAGGGCAGGTTGAGCGGTCCGAGGATGCCGGCGCGCGAGAGCAGCAGGTACACGGCCAGCCCGGCCACCACCGGCGGCAGGCCCATGCCGGTGTAGATGAGCGCTTGCACGAAGCGCCGCCCGCGGAAGCGCACCAGCCCCAAAAACGCGCCGAAGGGAACGCCCAGCAACGCGCTGAAGACCAACGCGATGCCGCTGACTTTGCCGGAGAGCAGAATGATCTCCCACAGCACCGGGTCGCCGCCGAAGAACATGCGCAGCCCGTCGATGATGCCCTGAATGACTGTGTCCAATAATCGCTCCTGGATGGGTTTGGTTAATTATACTGTATATTTATTTGCGTACAAACGGAACACCGCAGGGTTCGAGTCAAGTGAGGCGCTCTTCCATCCTGCCCCGTCCGGCAGTACAATAAAACCACGCGCGGCATATTTCTCCTGCAGGTGGTAAAACATGGATCAACTCTGGTCGCCCTGGCGGATGAAGTATATTCAAAATCACGAACCCGTGCCCGGCTGCATCTTTTGCACCGCGCTGGACCTGCCCGACGGACCGGGCAACCTGATCCTGGCGCGCGGGGAGACGGCCTTCGTCATGCTCAACCGCTACCCGTACACCAGCGGGCACCTGATGGTGGCTCCCTACCAGCACGTCGCCAGCTTTGAACTGCTCGAAGCGCCCGCGCGCACCGAGATTATGGAGCTGCTCACGCGCGCCGTGGGGGCGCTGCGTGCGGTTTACACCCCGCAGGGCTTCAACGTAGGTGTCAACCTCGGCGCTGCCGCCGGGGCGGGCGTGGCCGAGCACGTGCACTTTCACGTGGTGCCGCGCTGGGGCGGCGACGCCAACTTTATGACCACGGTCGGGCAAACCCGCGTGCTGCCCGAGGCGCTCGAGGATACCTATGCGCGCCTGTTCCGCCAGTGGCACGCGCCGGACGGCGGGAGCTAGCCGCCGCGGCAAACTCAGTTAAATGATGGCGGAGGGCGCCATAGGTGCGCCGTTTGATGGCGCCGGTCTGTGACCGTGCGCCTCATCGTTTTTGGTCTCCGACCCGCATTTGACGGTGTTCGCCCGGGTCAGGCCTGGTCGCCCGTTGCCAATCGGGCACGGCAAATCAAGGGCCGAAT
>CALMIB010000239.1 GCA_937863945.1 uncultured Longilinea sp. | reverse complement strand
TTGGCAGCGCGGCGCACGCGCACCTTGCGCATGTAATCGCCGGGCGTGATGGCAAACGCGACCCGCTTGCGCTGTTCCTCGCGGCGGTTTTGGAAGGGGGCGGCCGCGCGCAGGGTGGCGTCGAAGGCCAGGTCGTAGGCTTTGCCGGGCGTGGGGCGCGCCTGGATGTAGCGGCCGCGCTTGCGCTCGGTGCGCGTCTGCGAGCGGCGGCCGGCGGCGCGCCGCACCATGCGGTCGAGGGGCGTATCGAGGCGGCGCGGAACGAAGGCTTCGGTGGCCTTTACCTTTTTCCCGCCGTCCCACCAGTTGGTGGTGCCTTGATCGAAAACGTCCTGGCGCGCCGGCTCGTCATCGCTCTGCTCAGGCGCGGCCTCGCTTTCCATCGTATCGGTTAAATTTTTTTTTCCGCGCTGCGGTCTTCGCCCTCGCCGTCCTGCGGCTCGCTATCGGATTCGCGGCCGGTAGTGGTTTGACCCTGAAGCTGCTCGATGCGGTCCTGCAGTTCTTCCATGCTCATTTCGGATTGCTGGAAGGGGCCGCGCTTGATGCGGTGCGGCAGGGCCAGCTCGGCGGCCAGGGCGATATCGCGGTCGCTGATGGCGTTGCGTCCTTCAAAGGCGGCCTGGGCGCGCGCGGCCTTGAGGATGACCAGGTCGGCGCGGTGGCCGTCCACGTTCAGCGAGGCGGTCAGCGAGGCGATCGAGAGCAGGTCGCGGCGCGTATAGGTGACCGAATCAATCAGCTTGCGGGCTTCTTCGATCTGGTGCGAGAGCGCGTCTTCCTTTTCCAGCCAATGCTGGCGGAAAGCTTCGGGGTTGGCTTCAAAAGCCAGGTTGCGTTCCATAATCGTGACGCGTTCGCGCGCATCGCGGATACCGTAAATATCCACCGAAAAGGCAAAGCGGTCGAGCAACTGCGGGCGCAAGTCGCCTTCTTCGGGATTCATCGTGCCGACCAGGATGAAGCGCGCCGGGTGCGAGAAGGAGATGCCCTCGCGCTCGACGATGTTCATGCCCATGGCGGCCGAGTCGAGCAGCACATCCACCACGTGGTCGTCCAGCAGGTTGACCTCGTCGATGTAGAGCATGCCGCGGTTGGCGGCCGCCAGCACGCCCGGTTCAAAGGCGCGCACGCCCTTTTGAATGGCCTTTTCGATGTCCAATGTACCGACCACGCGGTCTTCGGTGGCCGAAACAGGCAGGTTAATGAAAGGAGTGGCGCGGACGGCGGTGGGCAGGCTTTCGCCCGCGGCGGCGCGTTCGCGGCATTCGGTGCACCATGCGGCCGGGTTATCGGGGTTGCAGCCAAAGCGGCAGTCTGCCACCACGGGCACGCTGGGGAGCAAGGCTGCCAGGGCGCGCGCCGCGGTTGACTTGGCGGTGCCGCGCTCGCCGCGGATCAACACGCCGCCGATGCGCGGATCGACTGCGTTCAAAACCAGGGCGCGGCGCATGCGTTCCTGGCCGACAATGGCGGTGAATGGATAAATCACGGGCATGGGTGGTGAGGTTCCTGTTTCTTAAAGAGATGTTGCAGGGTAAGTTTACCACTATTCAGGGCGTTTTTGGATGAATCAGGCGCCTGGTGAAGTTGAAAACCGGCGCGCCCCATCCACGTTTTTGCCTTCCCTGCCGCCGTATGGGCGCAGTGGGGAAGTTCCGGCTATCAAGCATCACTCTCGTCAGGCTGCGCCAGTACGAGATCGTGAAAGGCAGGCATCAACCTGCCTGGGGGGCCGGGGTGGTTTGCGCGCGGCGCTGGCGCAGCGTGAGCACCGCGAACGCCAGCACGCTGGCAAGCCCGATGATCCCCGCGCCGTACCAGATGGCCACCGGCGCGATGTTGTCATTGATAAAGCCGCCCAGCAGGGGGCCAATCCCGTAGGCCAGGCTGTGCGTGAGGCCGTACAGGCTCATGTAGCGCCCGCGCATGTCGGCCGGAGCGCGGTTGGCAACAAAGGTCGATCCGGTGGGCGTCATGATCAATTCGCCGATGGTCATGATCACCATGCTCATCCAGAAGCCCCAGAAGCCGCGTCCCAGCGCAATGCTGGCGCCGCCGACCGCGTAGAAGAGTGCGCCAATGGCCATCACAGGCAGCGGCGAATGCCGTTTGGTGACCTGGGTGACGGCAAATTGCAGGAATACGACCATCAGCGCGTTGGTGGTGGCGATGAAACCGTACTGGCTTTCGGGCACATGGTAATTTTGCTTGGCATAGACCGAAAGCAGCACCCAGACCATGGAGGCGACGATGGATGTGAGCAGGAAGGCGAGAACAAATTGGATGAAGGGGCGGTCGCCGAGCACGCGGCCGTAACCGGCAAAACGCTCGGGCTGGCGCTTTTCCTGGCGTTGCGGCATGGTTTCACGCGCCTGAATGGTGATCAGCACGCCGTATGTGATCATGCCGATGGCGGCGAAGAAAAAAGCCAGGTTGTACGAAACGCCGGCGATGAAGCCGCCTACGCTGGGGCCAACCGCCACGCCGATATTGTTGCTCATGCGCAGCAGCGAATAGGCATCCGCGCGTTTTTCCGGCTCGACCAGGTCGGCCATCATGGCGTCCGCGCCGACGCGGTAAAGCGGGTTAATGGCTCCACGCAGCGCCATCAAGACCAGGAAAGCCGGGTAGCTGGCAGCCTGGCTCAACAACAAGAAAGCCAATCCGTCTGTGATCAGGCTGAAGACCATGATGCGCTTGCGCCCGATAAAATCGGCCACCGGCCCGGCGATGAACGAGAAGATCAGGCCGGAGATGGCGTTAACGGTCATCAGTGTAGCGACCGTTGAGAGCGGGAGTTTCAGCTTTTCGCTGACGTAAATCATCAGAAACGGCCAGATCATGCTGGTGCCGACGGTGCTGATGAGCATGCCCCAGAACAGCAGCCAGAACTGGCTTGGATATTCTTCTTTTGCGCGGCGGAGACGGGCAAACATGGGCGGCGATGTCCTTGCATTGGGGTGAACTGGAATTGTATCACGATGGTCGCCCTGCTTCACAAATTCGGCAGCACCTTGACACGTGGTAAAATAGCTAGGTGATTCCAGGAGATTAAAGGAGACAGAATGGTCAGTCCTGAACTGCTTGATATTTTGCGCTGCCCCGCGTGCGCGCGCGAAGGACGCGGTATGCTGACCCTGGTGCGCGAGAGCTGGCTGGTTTGCCAGGATTGCGGCCGGAAGTACCCGATCGTGGAGGATATCCCGGTCATGTTGATCAGCGAGGGCGATAAATGGGTGCAAACTGCGGCCGAGCAACTGCCCGTTCCGCCGCCGAAGATCGATTAATTCTCGCCTGGAATGAAAACTGCAACGGATTGGCTACTGCGTTGGCAGCATTCCACGGATTGATGGATAAATAAAGGGTTTATGGCACAGGTAAAACGAAATTCCGCTCGTAACCGCGCACCGATGGACCGCGTGACCGTTATTCTACTGGTCGCGTTTGTGATCGTTGCGATCATCGCCGGCGTGCTGGCATTTAATTTCTTCCGCGGGCTGGTGAGCTCGTGGACGATCACGCCGTTGGGCGGCGCGCCGGTGGATAACGGCCAGGCGGCGCAACCCGGCAGTGTGGTGACGGACTCGCCCGGCGGCTTTGTACCCAGCAACGCGCCGACTGCCGAAGTGTGGGACGGCAACAGCCGCGTCACCATCCTGGTGATGGGGCTGGATTACCGTGATTGGGAATCCGGCGAAGTGCCGCGCACCGACACGATGATGCTGCTGACCATCGATCCGCTCAGCCGCACGGCGGGCATGCTCTCGATCCCGCGCGACATGTGGGTGAACATCCCCGGCTACGACTATTCCAAGATCAATAACGCTTACCGCTTCGGCGAGCTGGACAAGCTGCCGGGCGGCGGGCCTGGCCTGGCAATTGAAACGGTCGAGGAATTTTTGGGCGTGCCGGTGCAATACTACGTGCAGATCGATTTTCAGGCCTTTGTCAAGCTGATTGATGAGATTGGCGGCGTCAAGATCGATGTGCCCTATGAAATCACGATTGAGGCGATCGGCGATTTTAATGAAGTCACGCTGCAACCCGGCCGCGTCACCCTGCCCGGCGACCTCGCATTGGCCTATGCGCGCGTCCGCAAGGGCGCCGGGGACGATTTCGGCCGCGCAGAACGCCAGCAACAGGTGGTCATGGCCGTCCGTGACCGTATCCTGGATTTCAATCAACTGCCCACGCTCATCGCCAAGGCGCCCGCCATTTACAATGAGCTTTCCAGCGGCATTCACACCAATATGACCCTCGATCAGATCATCCAACTGGCCTGGCTGATGCCGCAGATTCAAAAGGATCATATCATCTCCCGGGTAATCGGCACGGATGCGGTTGAGTTTGGCACTTCGCCCGACGGTCAGGATATTTTGCGCGCAATTCCAGATCAGGTGCGCCTGGTGCGCGACGAGGTCTTCACCTCGGGCGGCCCGGTGGGGCCTGCCGCGGTGGGCGAAAACCCGGTGGAATTAATGAAGGCCGAGGCAGCGCGCGTTTCCATTCAAAACGGCACGTTGACAGTTGGACTGGCCAGCAAAACCTCTGAACTGCTCAAACCGGACGGCCTGAACGTGGTCGAGGAAACCAACGCGGACGGCGTGTACGAGTTCACCACCATCTTTGTGTACGGTCCCAAGCCCTACACGGTGCAGTACCTGATCGAGAAGATGGGCCTGGAGAACGCGCGCGTGGTCAACCGCTACGATCCCAATGCGGTGGTGGATATCGCCGTGGCGCTGGGCAACGACTGGGCGGCCAAGAACCCGTAACGTCAACCTGTGCGAACAATAATCCCCGAGGCGAAACCGCTGCGGGGATTTTTTATCTCCACATCTCTGGAAACGCTGGGCTCTCTCTGTGTTCTCGGTGGCTTTTTCTTACGGTAAACCGAAGGTCAGCACCCAGCCGGTCAGGCGCTGACTGCCGTCGGCGGCGGTGCATGGATCGGTGGTCAGGCCGCTGGCCTGCTCGCCGCCCTCGCCGGCGGTCACCAGGTAGGTGTAGCCCTCGCTCATGCGATAATCGGCGTACCCCGGGCCGACCTGCGTCTTGAGGCCGGTATAAAAGCTCTCCTCGCCGCCCTGCCAGGCAACGGTGACCTTGATTCCCGGCAGCGGGTTGCCGTCGCCATCCTGCACCCACACCTGGATCAGCCCGTCCTCCACGGCCGGGTCGCACACCGGCCGGCGGTCGAGCAAGACAAAGGGCGTGCTCAGCGTGGGTGCGGCGGTGATGCGCGGCGCGATGGTGGGTTGCGGCGTATTCGTCGGCGCGGGGGTGGGGCGCAGCGTGGCGGTCTGAATGGCCTGGGCGTTCTCGAGCGTGCTGAAGGGCGTGCCGGCGGGTGCGCTGCTGGTACTTTGCGTGTCCGCGGTGGGGTTGGCGGGCGCGCCGGTGGCGCTGCCGGAAACGTTCACCAGCGCCGAAGCCAGTTGGGCCAGCGCGCGGGCGGTCTCGATGCTGCCGTTCTCGGCCAGCAGCCGCTGGGCCAGTTCGGTCAGCGTGGCTTCGGGCGCCGGGTCGCGCAATTGCGCCAGGCGCTGGCTGGCGCGGCCCAGGTCGCCGTTGGCCTGGTAGGAGAGCGCCACCAGCATGCGGTACTGGTCCTTGTCGGCCGCGCGCAGCACCGCGGGCACGGTGTCGACGTATTCCACCGGGCTGATGCGCAGCGAGAAGACCAGCCCGAAGACCAGGCCGAGGATCAGACCGGTCAGCAGATACCACCGCCCGCCCCGGGTGGTTTCCTCCCGGCGGTTGCGGCGGTCACGCCGGTCGCGGGCGCGGCTGCTCATGGCGCGGCCGCCCCCGCGGCGGGCACCGCCAGGCTGAGCGCCTGGGCCAGGTTGGCCATCAGGGTAATGTCGGCCGCCGGGTAATTCAGGTCCTGGGCGGTCAGGATAGCCCCCTGAACGACAGCCAACGGATCCTCATCGCCCAGCAGTTTCAGACGCTCAACTGCCTGCGCGGGGTTCTGCTCGGCGGCGTAGATTTCGGCCACCAGCAGCACCGTGTCAGCGCGATAGTCGGCGCGCAGGCTGGAGGCGGGGGCCTGGATGTCGCTGCCCGGGTTGATCACCCAGCCGTAAAGCAACCCCAGGGCAACGCCGGCCAGGATGCTGATGAAAAACCAGAGGATCCGTCCGATGCGCACGTTGGATCAATCCTTGAGCATGGGAATATGGATGCCCGTCCGGTGGGCGAAATCGATGGCTTCGGGGTAACCGGCGTCGGCATGCCGAACCACGCCCATGCCGGGGTCGGTGGTGAGCACGCGCTGCAGGCGCACGGCCGCCGCGGGGGTGCCGTCGGCGACGATGACCATGCCGGCGTGCTGGCTGTAGCCCATGCCCACGCCGCCGCCGTGATGGAAGGATACCCAGGTGGCGCCGCCCACGGCGTTGATCAGCGCGTTGAGGATCGGCCAGTCGCTGATGGCGTCCGAGCCGTCGCGCATGCCCTCGGTCTCGCGGTTGGGCGAAGCCACCGAGCCGGAATCGAGGTGGTCGCGGCCGATGACAATGGGCGCCTTGACGATGCCCTTTGCCACCAGTTCGTTGAATTTCAACCCGGCGCGGTCGCGCTCGCCGTAGCCCAGCCAGCAGATGCGCGAGGGCAGCCCCTGGAAGGGCACGCGCTCGCGCGCCATCTTCAGCCAGCGGTGCAGGTGTTCATCCTCGGGGAAGAGTTCCATGATGGCTTCGTCGGTGCGGTAGATGTCTTCCGGATCGCCGGAGAGTGCCACCCAGCGGAACGGGCCCTTGCCCTGGCAGAACAGCGGGCGGATGTAGGCCGGGACGAAGCCGGGGAAGTCAAAGGCGTGCTGGACGCCCTGGTCATAAGCCTGCTGGCGTAGGTTATTGCCGTAATCGAACACCTCGGCGCCGGCCTTCTGGAAGGCCAGCATGGCCTCCACGTGCCGCGCCATGGAAAGGCGCGCGAGACGCGCGAATTCCTGCGGGTCGCGCTGGCGCAGTTCGTCGGCCTGCTGCACGCTGTAACCGCTGGGAATGTAGAAGAGCGGGTCGTGCGCGGGGGTCTGGTCGGTGACCACGTCGGGGATCACGCCACGCAGCACCAGTTCAGGGTAGATATCGGCGGCGTTGCCGATGAGCGCGATCGAACGCGGCGTTTGCCGGCGACAGGCTTCCTCCACCAGGGTCATGGCCTCTTCGAGCGTGTCAACCACCACGTCCACATAGCCGATCTTGCGGCGGCGCTCGGCGCGTTCGGGGTCCACTTCCACGCACAGGCCCACGCCTTCGTTCATTGTAATTGCCAGCGGCTGCGCGCCGCCCATGCCGCCCAGGCCGGCGGTGAGCACGAATTTGCCCTTCAGCGAAGGCCAGCCTTTTTGCACGGCCAGCGAGGCCAGGGTTTCAAAGGTGCCCTGCAGGATGCCCTGCGTGCCAATGTAAATCCACGACCCCGCGGTCATCTGGCCATACATGATCAGGCCCTTCTGGGCCAGTTCGTCGAAATCCTTCCAGGTGGCCCAATGCGGCACCAGGTTGGAGTTGGCGATCAGCACGCGCGGGGCGTCGGCGTGGGATTTGAACACGGCCACCGGCTTGCCGGATTGCACCAGCAGCGTTTCGTCGTTTTCGAGGTTGCGCAGGCTGTCGAGGATGGCGTCAAAGGCATCCCAACTGCGCGCGGCCTGGCCGCGGCCGCCGTACACCACCAGGTCGTCCGGGCGTTCAGCGACTTCCGGGTCCAGGTTGTTCTGGATCATGCGGTAAACTGCTTCGGTTAACCACGATTTGCAGGAGAGCTGCGTGCCGCGCGGGGCGCGCACAGGGCGGGGACCAGACATGAAAACCTCCGGATCAGATGTGGGACACCTCGTACCTGATTATAAACCGAAGCGGGATTTTCGCAGGGTTTCCTGAATGTCAGGAATCTAAAGGCGGCTTCCACCGCCGGAAGCCGCCTGGGTTTCAGTACCGATTCATTAACCTCGCAGGCGCTCGCTCATTTCTTTAATGGTTTCGCGCTGCCGGTAGATGATATCGCGGACGGCATCGCCGATGGAAACCATGCCGATCAGGTGGTCGTCTTCCACCACCGGCAGATGGCGGATGCGGTGATGGGTCATCATTTCCATGGCTTCCTCGATGGTTTGATCGGGATGAATGGTGAAGACCGGGAAGCTCATGATCTCTTTGACCAACGTGTCCTTGGATGCCTTGCCCAGCAGGATGATTTTGCGGGCATAATCGCGCTCGGAGAGCATGCCGACAATCTTGTCATCCTGCACCACCACCAGCGCGCCGATATCCTTGTCGGCCATCAGGCGCAGAGCCTCGAACACGGTCTGATCCGGGCTGACCGTCCACACAAAACTTCTTTTGAGTAAAAGAATTTGCCGAATGGTATTCATGCGGCCCTCCTTTGGCTGAATGCTCATCATTTTTGGCTTACAATGATTGTAGCAAAGCCGTACGCTGGCTGCAATGGAAAAACCACTCAATTTCTATCAATTTTCATAAAAATATTTGTTGTCAAAGTTTGTATAATGAAAAACATGGGGGTGAATGGATATTAAAATGATGCAAAGGCAATCTGTTTTTATTTTTCCCCCGGCTAAATTATGACAGGAGCTTGTCCTTGAAGCACATTCCCTATCCACGCCTCGCTGTTTTGCTGCCGCGTTTCCCGGATCCGGTGGATTTCTGGATGCAGCGCGAGATGGAAATGCTGATGCGCCTGGGTTGGGAGTTGAACATTTTCGCGCTGGCCTACGACAGCCGGCAGATGGCCGCGCTGCCGGCCGAGCTGCGCGCTTTGGCCGCCGGGGTGGGCGAGCGCACCCGCCCTGCGCCGCGGCTGGCGGGCTTTGAACCGCCCAGCGACCCGCTGCAAAGCCTGCCCGGCAACCTGGCCCAGGTGCGTAAAGAGGTGCTGAACAACTTCCGCGGCCAACCGCTGAAGATGCTGGAGATGCGCGCTTTCAGCGGAAAGGCCGCCGGACTGGCGGCCGAGATGCGCGCTAGACGCATTGGCCATTTGCACGTCCAATACGGCACCCGTCCCGCGCTGGCCGGGTGGATGATCCACCGGCTGACCGGCATCCCGTACAGCGTGCGCGTTCACGGACCGGAACTGGCCGACCGGGACGAGGTGACTCCGGAGGCCTTGAAAGGCGCGGCATTCCTGGCGCCGGCCACCCAGGCGGCGCGTGAAACGCTGGGCAACCTGTACGGGGCTGCGGACCGCGCCGTGGTGGTGCATTACGGCATCGACGCGGGCGCGTACGCGCCGCGGGTGGGCATTTTGCGCGCCGAGCCGCCCTTCGAGGTGGTTTGCGCGCGCCCGCTGGAAACGGACAACGGCCTGGAACTGCTGCTGGAGGCGTGCGCGGAACTGCTCAACGAGGGGCTGCCCTTGCACGTGCAGATTATTGGCGAGGGCAGGCTGCGCAAGCCGCTTCAAAAGCGGGTCGATCAGATGGGTTTTCCCGGCGCGGTGGAGCTGCCCGGCGATCTGCCGGCAGAGGAGCGCGCCAGGCGCCTGACCGCGGCTGATTGCTACATCGATCCATTGCCGCAACTGCGCGGCGAGCGCGAAGCTTTGCCGCTGGCTTTGTTTGAAGCGCTGGCCTGCTCGCTGCCGGTGGTGGCGACCAACCTGCCCGGCCGCAACGAATTGATCCGCCATTTTGAGACCGGCATTCTTGTCCCGCCGGGCGACCATTCGACGCTGACCGCGGGGATCCGCGATGTGTACAACCAGCCGGCCAAGGCAGCCCGCATCGCGCGCGCCGGGCGCGAATTGCTTTTGCAGGAATTCGACCCGCAGGTGAATGCCCGCCTGCTGACCAGCCTGATCCTGCGCCAGAGATAGCCGGCCGTTCCCTGGCGGTCATGGGAAATTATCCTTTTAAAGTAAAAGCGCGCATTCCACAGGGTTGCGCGCTTTTGAATTCATGATTCGTCGGCTCGATCAGGGCGCCATGATCTGGCCGATTTCGCTGCCGTTGACGAATACCCTGTACTGCCCGGCCGGGTAAGCGCCCAGGTTGATGTTGATGTTGAAGTTCTCAATCTTTTGAATGCAAATTGCCTCGGGGTGGACCAGCGTGTAAACTTCGACGTGAATTTCATTGGCATCGTCGGGTTCGCCGATCACGGCGCGCAGTTTGTGGCAGGGCGTGGGTTTTCCGCCCGCGATGGACAGCATGAATTGCGGCGGAAAGCTCTCCAGGGTGAGAATTTCCGTGGAGTCGATGTAGGCGTTGCCTCTTTCAAGCTGATCGTCATCGGGCTGTGGGTCTAAGCTGTCGGCCGGCGGCGCGCTGTCGGTGGGGTCGCTGGAGGAAACCGGATCCTCCGGCGACGGGGTAGCTGAGGGCGCGCAGGCAGAAAGCGCAGCCCCCATCAGGGCCAGTAAAATGGTCAGGGTGAAAAAAGTGTGCTTTTTCATGGTGATTAGACGCTGATCGGGGCCGAAAGGTTCCCCTCGCGCCATCTTGAGAAAAGCTCTGACGCCGAAATCGTACCGGCGTCAGATGCTTTCCAAAATGGCGGGCTGCCGCGGTCTAGTCGATGGTGACGCTGCCGGAGCCGATATCGACGATGCGAATCAACATGCGCCGGGAAGCGCGGGCATAGCCGGGGGTTTCCCAGATGCCTTCGTCGTCATCGCCCTCTTCCACCTGATCCATGCCGCGCGGCAGGCTCAGGCTGCCCGAGCCGCTGTCCAGCACTTCGATGCGGTATTCGGCGTTGGCCGGTACTTGGAGATTGATCGAGCCGCTGTTCCCGGTGACGCTGAGAGTCAAATCGGTATCCGCCGGCAGGCTGATGCGCAGGCTGCCCGAGCCGCCTTCGACGTCGGCTTCGTAGGCCTGCTCGGAGTCCGGCAGGTCAAGCACGAAGCTGCCCGAGGCCACATCCACATTCAGCCGCTCAAGCTGGAGCCGGCTGAGATCGGCGGTGGTCGAGCCGGAGCCGCCCTGCAGGGTCAGGTCAAGCGGGACCTGGGGGCTGAGCGCGATATCCCAGCGGGTGGGTTGGGTGAGGTTGAAGCTCCAGTTGAAGGAGGCCGTGGAGGGTTGTTTGCGCAGCACGATGCTCTTGTCGCTGCTGCCGCTGGCGGTGAATTCCATTTCACCGGTGTGCGTGATGGCCGCCTGGATCAGGTCGCCGCTGCCGGAGAGCGCGTCAATCGTCACCGGGTCTGAGGAGATGTCGATGAGCACATCCGCTCTGCGGGCCGGGCCGACCGGTTCGCTGAACTGCTCTTCCATCACCTGCGCGGTGGGCAGGTTGAGGCCCACTTTTGGCCCGGCCACCAGGATGAAGATGACCGCGCCAACCATCAGGAGGGCAATCAGGCCGCTGGCCAGGGTGGAACGCCGGCCGAACAGGATTTCGAGGCCGAGCGCCACCAGCAGCAGCGGCCACAGCGCGGCGAGCGCGGCCAGGCTGGCGGTGGTGATGATGTTGAGGTTGGCGAGCAGTAAAATGACGCCGATGCCGATCAGGATGACCGGCCAAAACAGGGAACGTTGACGGGGACTTTCAGGAGCGTTCATGGCTTTCTCCTGCAAAGGGCTGGAAGATTGCAACCCTTCTTGATTAGAAGTATAAAGAATTGGCGCGGGGATTTAAACCCGGGAACTGGATTACCCTGGCGGGCGTCCTAGCTATATCGATATACGCGCCG
>CALMIB010000238.1 GCA_937863945.1 uncultured Longilinea sp. | reverse complement strand
GGCGCTATTTGCGCCGCTGGCCGGGCTGGCCGTGGCCGACGGCCTGGCAACCTGCTGCGGTCTGACCGCGGCAATCAAATGGCCCAACGACGTGCTGTTAAAAAATAAAAAAGCCTGCGGTATTCTGGCCGAATCCACCTGGCAAGGCGACCGCATCGCGGGCGTGGTGCTGGGGATTGGCGTAAATGTTGCACCGTCTGCCGTGCCGCCCGCCGAAACGTTGATGTTCCCGGCCATCAGCATTGAAGAAGTCACCGGCCGCCCGGTCAACCGTTGGGACCTGCTGGCAGCCATTCTGCAGGCGGTTTTTTCCTGGCGGCAAAAGCTGGGCAGTCGCGAGTTCTTTCAAAGCTGGGAAGATCGTCTTGCCTTCAAGGGCGAACCGGTGCAGATTCAGGCGCCTGATGGTAAACTTGAAGGACAACTCGTTGGAATCGACCCGCATGGCAATTTATTGCTGCGCACCGCTGCGGGAAAGATGGAAGTGATTACCGCCGGAGATGTTTCGTTGCGCCCGGCGGAGAAATCCTGAACCGTCCTGGAGGTCGCTCATGCTCGATGATCTGCGTAATTCTGCCGCATCGCAATCTTTTGAAGAAGATTTGCCGCCCGAAACGCCCGAAGTGCGCCGCACCCTGCGTCGCTCGCGCGGCTCCTTCCTGGGCATGACTGCCAAACAGCGCTTCATCATCCTGTTGATGCTGTTTTTAATGGTGCTGGTCCTCAGCACGTTTTGCCTGCTGGTCACCGGTAAAATCGCTTTTTAACCGTGCCTGCATTGCACATATAGCACAGCGGACCCGCGTCTTTTGGGCGTGGATCCGCTGTGCTTTTGATTCGGGTCAGCGGATGGTTCGGCCACCGCGCTTACCCGTTGCCGTTCTTTTCTTCACCGTTGCGGTTTGCGTCCACTGCCGGGAAGCGCGCCAGCGACGCCACCGCGTCGCCCTTTCCCAGGTCCATCAGGTGCACGCCGCGGGTTGCCCGCCCGGTATGAGAAATATCTTTCACCTTTAATCGCAATACGATGCCGTTACTCGAGATAATCGTCACGTCATCGGCTTCCTGCACCACGCGGGCCGAAGCGACCGGCCCGGTGCGGTTCATGTTCTTAATGTCCTGGGTCACTACGCCGCCCGTGGCGCGGCTCTTGAGCGGATAATCAGACAGCGACACGCGCTTGCCAAATCCCTGGCGAGTGACCACCAGCAGATAGCCGCCCGGCTCGACCACTTCCATGGAAGTGACCTGATCCTGGCCTTTCAATTTGATGCCGGTGACGCCGCCCGCCGTCCGGCCCATCACGCGGATCTGATCCTCGCCGATGCGCAGCGCCTGCCCGCCGGTCGTCACCAGGACGATGTCGTCCTTGCCGCTGGTCAGGCGCGCCCACCCCAGGTGGTCGCCGGAATCCAACGAAATGGCGATCAAACCGCTGGGGCGTACGTTGGCAAATTCAGACAACGAAACGCGTTTGATGCGCCCCTTGAGGGTTGCCATGGTGCAGTAATTGGCCGCGTCAAAATTGTGAACCGCCAGCGCAGCGGTGATATGCTCGTTGGGGTCCAATGAAAGCACGTTCACAATCGGAATGCCCTTATCCGTGCGGCCGGCATCCGGCAAATTGTAGGCCTTTTCCGAATACACCTTACCCAGGTCCGAGAAGAACAGGATCGTGTCCAGCGTGCGCGCCGGCAGCAGCGTGATGACTTCATCCTCCTCGCGCACGGTCTGGCCGCTCACGCCCCGCCCTCCGCGGTTCTGCGTGCGGTACAGGCTGACGGCAGTCCGTTTGATATAACCGCGCTGGGTGATCGTCACCAGCACAGCCTCGTCCGGAACCAGATCCTCGATCTTCAAATCTTCATGGGCTTCCGCGGTGATGCGCGTGCGGCGCTCGTCGCCGTACTTCTCGCTCATCTCGCGCAAATCGGCCTGGATAACGCCCAGGATTTTTTGCGGATTGGCAAGCAAATCCTCCAGGAACGCAATCCGCCCCAGAATATCCCGATATTCATCTTCGATCTTCTGGCGTTCCAGCGCTGCCAGGCGGCGCAATTGCATGTCGAGAATGGCCTGCGCCTGAATTTCAGTAAATTTGAAACGCTCGATGAGATTCGCCTTCGCGGTTTCAACATCCTTCGCCTGTCGAATCGTCTGGATGACGTCATCCAGGTTGGCCAGCGCAATCAACAAGCCGTCCAGCACATGTGCGCGGGCGCGGGCTTTATCCAGCTCGAATTGCGAGCGCCGAATAATCACCGTTTCGCGGTGTTCAACAAACAACTGCAGCGCGCGTTTGAGCGAGAGCACGCGCGGCTCGTTATCCACCAGCGCCAGCAGGTGAATGCCGTAGGTCGATTGGAGCGGCGTGTACTTGTAGAGCTGGTTCAGAACCATCTTGGGCTGCGCGCCGCGTTTAAGCTCAATCACGATGCTCATGCCGCGCCGGTCCGATTCATCCCGCAGATCTGAAATCTGATCAATCCGGCCCTCGCGCACCAGTTCCGCGATCCGTTCGATCAGGCCGGATTTATTGACCTGGTAGGGAATTTCCGTGATGATGATGGCGTAGCGCCCACCTTTGATTTCCTCAATCTTCGCCAGCCCGCGCACCACCAGGCGGCCGCGGCCCGTGGTGTACGCCTGCCGGATGCCTTCACGCCCCACGATCACGCCGCCGGTCGGAAAATCCGGCCCGGGAACGTGTTCCATCAACGTTTCGATGGACACTTCATCCAGGTGCTCAAAGTGGTCGATGAGGTAGATCAGCGCGTTACTGAGTTCGCGCAGGTTGTGCGGAGGAATATTGGTGGCCATGCCCACCGCGATGCCCGACGAGCCATTCAACAACAAATTGGGCAGGCGTGCGGGCATCACCATCGGCTCATCCAGCGAGCCGTCAAAGTTGGGACTAAAATCGACCGTGTTCTTATCGATGTCGATCAGCATTTCTTCCGCCATCGCCGACATGCGCGCCTCGGTGTAGCGCATGGCCGCGGGCGGATCGCCGTCAACCGAACCAAAATTCCCCTGCCCGTCCACCAGCGGGTAGCGCATTGAAAAATCCTGGGCCATGCGCGCCATGGCATCGTACACGGAAGCATCACCGTGCGGGTGGAATTTGCCCAGAACCTCACCGACAATACGCGCCGATTTCTTATACGCGGTATTGGAGTGCAAGCCCAATCCCTGCATTGCGAAGAGAATGCGCCGGTGCACCGGTTTTAACCCATCACGGGCGTCCGGCAGGGCACGCGCAACAATTACGCTCATCGAATAATCCAGATAAGCGGTCCGCATCTGTTCGTCAATGTCAACTGATTGGATCGTACCAATATCCATAGAATTTAGTTCCTCTCCAGGGTGTTCACAACCTTTCAATTATACCGCAGCGCATGACAAATTTCCTTTTTTTTCGATCGGCGCCATTTTTTACGCTATAATCATTATCTGGTATGAAATGGCGCATTCTTCCACTCTTCATTAGCCTATGCCTGTTACTTTCGGGCTGCGCGACCGATTCTGAAAATTCCGCTTCCGAATCCTCCTCCGTTTATATTCAAAATAAGGGCTCCGACACAATCGTCAACCTGGCGTTGGCCTGGGCTGAACGCTACCAGACCCTGCGGCCGGATGTGCGTCTGTCGGTGACGGGCGGCGGCAGCGGCACCGGCATCACCTCGCTGATCAACGGCACCGTGGATATCGCCAACGCCTCGCGGGCAATCAAATCGGAGGAAATCGAAGCCGCCAAAGCCAACGGCATTGAACCCGTGGAACACGTGATCGCGCGCGATGCGATTGCCGTGATCGTCAACCCGCAAAACCCGGTTGACAAACTCACCCTCGACCAAATCTCGCGCATCTACCGTGGAGAAATCACGAACTGGCAGGAAGTTGGCGGCGAAGACCGGCCCATCGTGCGCCTGTCACGGGAAACCAACTCGGGCACGCACGTCTATTTCCTGGAGGCCGTGGTGCGCCTGGGCAACTCCAACGACAAAACCATTTTCTCCCCATTGACTTTGCTGCTGCCATCTTCCGAGGGAATCATCTCAGAAGTCAGCAGCAATCCAAACGCCATTGGGTATGACGGCCTGGGATACGTCACCAATGAGGTTAAGATGATTGCCGTTTCACCCGGCAAAAACCAGCCCTACGTGCTGCCGTCCATTCAATCGGTCAACGATCTAACTTACCCGATCGCCCGCGACCTGTACATGTATTCGCGCCAGGACAGCAGCCAGGCAGTTTTGGATTTTCTTGATTGGATTTTATCTGCCGAGGCGCAACAAATTGTTGCCGACCTGGGTTTCGTGCCCGTTCATACCGCCCAGTGAGAATGACTGAATGATCGAACAAACCCCGCGCGAACGCCCCATCAATCTCCTCATCAAAGTATCTGGTTATTCCAGCATTCTCTTTGTTTTATTGATTTTGTTTTTTCTGCTGCGCGAGGGATTGCCTGCCGTGGCCAGCGCGGAGCTTTCCAGCCTGTTTGGAACCATCTGGTACCCCATCGAAGGCTATTACGGCATCTGGCCGCTGTTGTTCGGTTCCATCATCGTCACCATCACGGCCATCCTGATCGCCATCCCGCTGGGCATCGGCACCAGCCTGTATATTTCGGAAGTCGCCCCCGTGTGGATAAAGAACATCCTGAAACCAATCATCGAA
>CALMIB010000237.1 GCA_937863945.1 uncultured Longilinea sp. | reverse complement strand
GTGGCGTGCGTGAATTCGATCCATTTTCACCGTAGCGCAGCCCCAGCATACATGCTGCCTGACGCCGTCCACCACTTCGCGGCTGGTTTCCACGTTGGAAACGCTCAGCACATTGGCGCCGCTGTCCTCCCAACCCTGGCTGACGTGCTGCGTGATGGCTTCCTCCAGGGTCGGATAGGCCCCACCAGCTTTCGCGTTGAGCAGCATGGCCGTAGCATTGATCCAAACGCCGGCAAAAAAGACGGCAGCCACGATTGCCAGTACCACACCGGTTCGAACCAACCGGCGCTGCCAGGAAATAGCCTGACGGGCCGGCGCCATTGGCGCAGCCTGTGGGTGGCCCGCAGCTTCCCGCTGCAGGATCATCCAGATACCCAGACCGCTGATCACGCCCGGCATCAGCACCAGGCTGAAGGTCCAATCAATGGGCATGCGGATGGTCAGCAGACTGGCAACGGCCAGCAGGTTGACCGGCACCAGCCAGGCGGCATGGCGCAGCGACCGCCGCAGAAAAAACCATTGGAGTAAACCCAGCACCAACCCAATCGCCAGAAAAACCAGCCCATACCTGGCAAACCTGGCTTCCATGCCAAATACATCCGCCACCCGAAACACGGCGGCAAGGACCCCGCCCACCCCAAGGCCCAACGCGGTCGCCGCGAACCACCGGCCCGCGCCTGGCAGGTGGCGCCGCAACAACATCCATTGCGCCCAGCCGGCAAACAACCCCAGCCCGGTAGTGAAACCCAACGTCAGCCATGCCGTCTCGGCTGCCGCGGGCCACCAGTTCAAACGGGCACCCAGATTGAGAAGCCACATATAGGGCAAGGAAAACGGGTAAACCGCGAAAAGCGCCAGCGGCAGCACCACCAGCGCGGAAAGAAACCAGCCCAAAATCCACCAGAACGTTCGCGACGGAACCCGCGCCGACCGCAGCGCGGCTGCGCCGTTTATACCCATCGTGATATCGTCTTCCGTTTCCATTTCCTCCCCCTTTCGGGTGCGCCGCTCGTGCCAGCGCTCCCGCAGGATCGACCAGCCCAGCGCGGCCAGTTCCTGCAGCGCGAACCCGGCCTGCCCGCCTTCCGCCATGCGCTCCTGAAACACCGCGTGGATTTCGCCGGCAAATTCGCGGCGAAAGCGCGGCGGGTACCAGCGCAACAGACGCCCGTATAACCGCGCGGTCAAACCATTCCAGTCCCCCAATGGTTCGCCCATCAGCCTGCCGAAAGGACGTGCAAGGCGCTCAATTGCGCCAGGTTCTTGAGCCGTTCGGCTTCCAGCCGGAAGATGCGCCGCCCCTCTTCCGTCAGCCGGTAGAACTTGCGCTCGCGCCCGTCGCCATCGGATGCATCCTCTTCGACGCGCTCGATCCAGCCGTCCTCCAGCATGCGGCGCAGCGCGGTGTAGAGCGTGCCGGTGGCCAGCACCACCCGCCCCCGGCTCATGGATTCCACTTCCTTGATGATGGCATAGCCGTGGCGCGGTTCGACGGCCAGGCTGAGCAGGATGAAAAAGGACGTTTCGGTTAGCGGCAGGGGTGACATGGTTTCTCCCAATCAGTAGCGTGACAATATGTCGTTCAACTACATATTAGAGAAAAACACTCACCGAGTCAAGCAATCTTGATATTTTCGAAGAAATCACCCGGCCTTCAGGAACCAGGCCGCCGCCCAGCCGCGCTCGCCCTTGGCGTTCTCACCGTAAATCCACTGCTCCGGCTTGCCAATCTTTTGTTTGGCAGCCGCCAAATCAGGCTCCAGCACCTGCAAACTCTCGTTGGCAAATACCCCGCCAACCCGCGGCGAGTTGGTGCTCGCCTGGGCGCGCAGGTTCAGGTCGGCGGTTGCCAGCACTTTCAATCCGCTGATCACCGGTTGGGGCGGCGGCGGCGCTGGCAGCGCGCGCACCAGCCAGGCCGCCACATATCCGCTGATGCCGCCCGGCGTGCGCACATTCAGCCACTGGTCGGCCTGCCCCAGTTTGGCCTGCGCTGCGGCCGGGTCGCCCAGCACGGCCAGCGCGTCGCTGTGGGTCGCCACCGCCAGGATGTTATCCTGCGTGGACGGGCGCGCGCGCAGGTTGACCCACTCAATCGGGTACACCGTCAGCCCGCTCGCGGGCGGGTTTTGTCCGGTGGCGTGCACCAGCCAGGCCGCCACGAACCCGCGCTGGCCCTGCCCGCTCTGCACCTGGATCCACTCATTTGGTTTCCCCAGTTTACCGCGCGCCAGGTCGGCGTCGCCCAGCACGGTCAGCGCGTCGTTCAACGTAAGCACGCCTAGCAGGTCAAAGGCCGTGCCGGGGCCGGCGCGCAGGTTGACCTGATCGTCGGGATAGATCACCAGGTCGCTGGGCGGGAAGATCTGGTCGGTATCCTGCAGGAACCAGGCGGCGGCATAGCCGCCCTGCCCGCTGGCGGTCAGCACCGGCAGCCACTGCCCCTGCTGGCCAATCTTCGGGCGCACTTCCTCCGCTTTGCCCAGCACCTGTAGCCGTTCGCCCGCCGGCAGCCCGAGGATCACGCGCGACTCGGTGGTCGGCCCGGCGCGCAGGTTCAATTCGATGCTCGTGAAGGCCTCCACCCCGCTGGGCGGCAGCGGTCCCACTTCCGGCTCCACCGCCGGGCTGTCCTTCAGGTACGGCCACGGATCGACAATCCCGGCCGGGTAGCCTTTGGTCTGCTCGCCCTCGATCTTGAGCGTCAGGTGCAGGTGCGAACCGCGCGAGTTGCCGGTGTTGTCGGCCTTGCCGATCAGCGCGCCGGCCGTCACCGGCTGCCCCTCGCCCACCAGGATCTCGGAGAGATGCCCATAAACGGTGTGCACCACCCTGCCATCGATGTTGTGCCTGATACGGATGTGCCGGCCGTAGGGGTGATTCTTCGGGAAGCCCGCCTGATACACCTCGCCGTCGGCGGCGGCGTAGATGTTCGCGCCGTCCGGCGCGTACAGGTCCAGGCCCTCGTGCCCCGGCAGGCCGAAGCCCTTGTAGCTTTCGGGGTTTTCGGCAAAATACTGGTTGACGCGCCGGCTATCGACCGGCCAGCGCAGCCGGAAGGCCGGTGCGGCTTCGAACGCCAGCGCGGCCTCCGGCCAGGCCTGCACCGGCGGTTTGCGGTTGCGCTTGTAATCCGCGATAAACAGCCCGGCCAGCGTTGCGCCGCCGTAGGTCAACTCAGCGCCTTCCAGCGGCAGGCTAAGGTGCTGCGTGGCGCCCGGATAATTCGGGTCATACAGGTTGAAGCTGATCTGCCGCCGGCCCTCGTCGAGGGCATAGCCCACCGCCAGAACAAAATGGCTGGCGGGCTGAGCTTCCTTCAGATTGGCGTAAAGCAGCACCAGCACGGCCGGCTGGTCCTTTTCCAATCGGCGGCGCAATTTGAGTACCTCGCGCCGCAATTGCGCCCGGCGCCTGTCCGGCTCGGCCATCAGCCCGGCGAGAATCTGGAGCAGGGTGTCCACGCGCAGGCTATCCACCTGGCAGCCGCGCAGGTAGGCCAGCAGGCGTTCATCCGGCACGGCGGGCGGACGCAGCCCGGACTTGTAATAATCCAGCGCCGCGAAACACATCCCCCCGCTCAACCCGTCGCTGACCGCGTTAAGGTCAATCGACCCGCCCAGCGGCAGGTCGTAATGCAACGGCAGCCGCTGCGTCAGATCGTTTTTGAACAGAAATCCGTGCGTGTGCGGTAAAAATCCGGTCTGCACCTGAACCATTGGACACCTCCAGCGGAATCATCGTGCTGTCCAAATGATTATACCGAGTTCAGATTGATTATTGACTGATTTACTATATTTTGTAAAGAAATTGACCACGGATCACCGAGAACACGGAGAAAAAATAGCCAAGGCACAAGAAAGTTTTTTACAAGCAGCGGATAATGCTGAGTTCCTGATCAAATTTTCGTGTTTACATCCGTAAAACGTGTCGCACGAAAAGTCTAGAAATTCTTTGATTCCTTATCTTCCTCTCCGTGATCTCCGTTGCTCCGTGGTGAATCAATCCTCTGCCTGCGGCCAGTCGATCTTCAGGTACTTGGTATAGCCGTGCTTCTCCACGCCGTACACCCGCGCGAAAGACTCCTCGCTGCAGCCAGGCTCGTCCACCACCGTCGCCGTGGTCTGGTACGCGCCGATCGGCACGAAGGTCAGCCTGCCGGCGCGGCACACCCAGGCCTCCAGCAGGTAGGGCTCCTGCTCCGAATCGTCGCCGGCGCGCAGCACCAGCGGCGCCCAGGTGACCGTGACCTCGTCCCCGTTGCGCACCGCCGTCACCCAGCTTAATCCATCGTAGAACGGCGACCAGGGACGCTTGACCGTCAGCGGATCGACCGGCTGCACCTGGTTGATATCGCCCTGCACGTCCATCCACTCCAGGTTCATCCAGCACGGGTTGTCGCCGCCGATGGCCTGCACCTCAATGTAGCCGGTGTCGGCGATGTAACCGATGATGTCCAGCCGGTTGCCCTTCAGCAGCCCGTACTTGTACAGGTAGGCCTTGGACGGGCCATAGAAACAGCTCACGTGCTCCTGGTTGACGATGCCGCGAAGCACCACGTAGGTTGGCACCGGCGTGACAGTCGCGGTCGGGCTGGGCGTGGGCGTGGGTTCGGGCGTCGCGGTCGCGCTGGGCGCGGGCGTTTCGCTCGGCGCGGGCGTGAATGTGGCTGTTGGCGGCGGCAGCGTGGCGCTCGCCAGGAGGGTCGCGGTGGCGGCAGGCGAGCAGCCTGCCAGCAGGGCCGCCAGCAGGGTTAACAGCATCCAGGATCGGG
>CALMIB010000236.1 GCA_937863945.1 uncultured Longilinea sp. | reverse complement strand
GCGCCGCGCGGATGCCAGGCACTTTGTTGGCTACGATGCTGACGCCGGTGCCCGTCCAGCAAAACAGGATACCCTCATCGGCGGCGCCGTCCGTGATGTCATGCGCCACGCAGGCCGCCACTTCGGGCCAGGGCACGCTGCTCCGTCCGGATGGGCCGTAGAAAACCACCCGATGCCCATCGCGTTTCAGCAGTTTGATGACCGCATCCACGACGGGCTTGCGTTCGTCCGCGCCTACCGAAAGCCTCATGCTGCCTCCGATATTTCTATTTTTCTATTGTGCCATATCCTTCGTCACTTTTTCAAGTGAGTTTATTCCATGCCGAAAGTGAGTAAGCCAACCGGTTTCCGTCCGGGTTATTCGTAGCGCAGCGCTTCCACCGGCTCCAGCCCGGCGGCGCGGTTGGCCGGGTAGAGGCCAAAGAAGAGCCCGACCGCGGTGGAAAACAGGGTGGCCAGCAGGATGGCATCCAGGCTCACCTGCGGGATGAAGGGCGTTCCGCTGGCCGCAGCCACGCGCCCGACGATGAAGGCGATCAGGTAGCCCAGGCCAATGCCGATCAGCCCGCCAAACAGGCTGAGCAGCGACGATTCGGTCAGGAATTGGATGAGGATATCACGCCGCCGGGCGCCGATGGCTTTGCGCAGGCCGATTTCACGGGTGCGTTCGGTGACCGAGACCAGCATGATGTTCATGATGCCGATGCCGCCCACCAGCAGCGAGATGGCGGCAATGCCGCCCAGGAAGATGGTTAGCACGTTGGTGATGGTCTGCGCGGTGGCGACAAAATCCTGCTGGCTGAACACGGTAAAGTCGTCCTCGCCGAGCAGCGTGCGGTGGCGCTGGCGCAGCACTTCGGCGATTTCTTCACTCGCCTGGGACACCTGGTCTGGATTGATGGCCTGCACGTAGATCACGTCGACCCGTTCCCGCGTGCGCCGGATCAGCCGGGCGGTGGTGGTGGTCATTGGCGCCAGCAGCACGTCATCCTGGCTGCCAAATGTGCTGCCGCCTTTCGATTGCAATAGACCAATCACGCGGAACGGTTGACCTTCGACACGGATGGTTTCGCCGACAACGCCGTCCCGGCGGCCGAAGAGCTTTTCAGCCAGGTCAGGGCCCAGCACGGCTACGGATGCCCGCGCCAGCATATCGTCCTCGCTGATGAATACCCCTTCGGTTAATTCATAATTGCGCACTATCTGAGAATCGGGTGTGACGCCCATGATGCTGGTATTGGCCACTTCGCCGGCAAAGGTTACTTTGGCGTTGCCCTGCACCACCGGGGCGACTGCCGCAACGGAAGGTACCTGGAACGGGTCTGCAATGGCGTTGGCATCATCCAATGTCAACGGTTGTTCATTGCGCACCTGCTCCTGCATATTTCCCGAGAAGACAAACAGCAGGTTGGAGCCGATGCCGCTGATGGAGCCGGTGATGGTATTCTGCGCGCCCGCGCCCACCGCCAGCATGGCGATGACTGCCGCGACGCCGATGATGATGCCCAGCATGGTTAACCCGGAGCGCAACTTGTTGGCACTCAGGCTTTCAATGGCTTCCCGGATGGCCTGCGAAAAGTTCATCGGGCTGCCTCCGGCTGTTCGACCTTGCCATCCATGATGCGGATGGTGCGCTGCGTCTGCGCGGCGATGGCGGGATCATGCGTGACGATGACGATGGTGGTGCCGCGCTCTTTATTGAGTGTCAGGATCAATTCCATAATCTCTTTGCCGGAATGTGAATCCAGGTTGCCGGTGGGTTCATCGGCGAGCAGCATGGCCGGGTCGTTGACCAGCGCACGCGCGATGGCCACGCGCTGCTGCTGGCCGCCGGATAGCTCGGTGGGGCGGTGGTGAATGCGGTTGGCCAACCCCACGGCGACCAACGCCTGGCGGGCGCGGTCGGTGCGGCCTTTGGTGATCCCTGCATACCGCAGGGGTAATTCCACGTTGGCAAGTGCGGTGGTGCGCGAGAGCAGATTGAAGCTCTGGAAGACGAAGCCCACTTTCCGGTTGCGAACTGCGGCCAGTTGGTCGTCGTTGAGGCTGGAAACCAGCTCGCCGTCCAGGTAGTATTCCCCGCTGGTGGGGCGATCCAGGCAGCCCAGGATATTCATCATGGTCGATTTACCCGATCCGGACGGCCCGGTGATGGCAACCACTTCGCCGCGGTAAATTTCCAGCGAAGCGCCGTTGAGCGCGTGGACGTCAACCTCGCCCATGCGGTAGGTTTTCGTCAGCTCGACCGCCCGGATGACAGCATCCGGCGCGCTCATTGCCCACCCATGAATCCGGCCGGGCCGCCGCTGAAGAAGGTGCTGGGCGGATTGAGGATGACTGTATCGCCCTCCTTGACGTCCCCCCCAATCACTTCACTGTGCGTATCGGCAATGGCGCCGATGGTGACTTTGGTTGCCTGGGGTTGCCCGTTGACCAGCAGGTACACCACGCGTTCGCCATCCAGCAAGCGCACCGCGCGGTTGGGAACGGTGAGAACATTCTCCAATTGTTCGACGATGATGTTGACGGCGGCGGTCATGCCCGGCCGGACGAGTTCATCCGCGTCGGTCAGTTCGATGGTGACGGTGAAATTGACCGCGCCCTGGACCGCGTTGCCCACGCGGCCGACGCCGGTGACGATGCCGTTGTATTCCTTGTTCAGGATGCCGTCAAACGTCAGGCGAGCCTGCTGCCCGGTGCGGATGCGGTTAATATCCACCTCGGGGATCTGCACGTCCACCAGCAGGCGGGAAAGGTCATCAATGCGCACAGCCTGCATGCCAGGGGTGACCTGATCGCCGGGCTGGATTTTTAAATCGGTGACCGTTCCGACAAAGGGCGCCTGGAGGCGCGACAGGTTGAGGGTGGCCTGCAGGGCCGCCACGCGCGCCTCTGCGGCGGTGATGTCGGCCGGGTCGGGGCCGTCCTTCAGGCGGTCGTAATTGCGCTGGGCATCCGCAAGCTGCGCCTCAGCCACCCGGATTTGAGCGTCGGCCAGCGCCACTTCTTCCGGGTCGGGCATGCCGGTCAGCCAGTTCAGGTTGGCCAGGGCGCGGTCGCGATCGCGCTTGGCGCCGGCCAGCAGGGTGAGCGCATTGGCGCGGCCGGGATCGTTCTCAGGCTTGCTGCTGAACATGTCGTAATATGCCTCAGCTTCCTTGACTTTATCTTCGGCCAGGTAGTAGCTGGCGCGGGCCGCGGCGATTGTTTCAGACGAGGCGCGCGCGTATTCCTTGCGCGTGCGGTTGGTTTGCGCATCCTCGAGCGCGGTTTGCGCGTTCAGCAGCGCCAGCTCAGCCTGGGCGGCGGAGATGGTGGAGTTCTTCAGTTCTTCCAGCGATCGCTGCGCGGTGACCAAATCGGCTTCCGCCAGGATGATGTTTTGAGATAAAGAGTCTTTCGAAAGGGTAGCCAGAGCCTGATCTACTTTGACGGTGTCATCCAGCTTGACAAGAACTGAATCGACCTGCCCGCTGGTTTGCCAGGTCAGCACGGCGGTCTGGTTGGCGTGCACCGTGCCGGTCGCGCCGACGATGGCGGTCAGTTCGCCGCGTTCGATCAGGGCCGTTTGATAATCTTGTGCCGCGGCAGCCTGGCTATTGCTGGTGCTGCGATAAATTAAGAATCCCCCCACAGCAAGTGCTGCTATGAGTAGGATAATGATTGCCGTTCTGCGAGTCATTCTGGTAATTCCCTTTCCGGAAAGAATTCCCAAGCAAAGCAAGCGCTTTTCTTAAGATTGTCTTCATCATTAACCGATATCATAACACCAGATCATCTTTTCCTGCCATCGTTGCATAAGGTTATAATCTATCTCTCATGAAAGCCGTTCTGAGAAACGTTCCAAACCTTGTGAGTGCCGCAGTGCTGTGCATTTTGATGCTGGCCAACAGCGTGTATATGCCCGCCAGTTTCAGCGAGCGCGTGCTGGGATTCGCGCGCGGGATGGAGTTCGACTATGCGGCCTGGGAATGGGATGCCATCTTCCTGAAGTTGAAGCAGAGCGCATTGTCGCCGCAGAAGTATCTTTCGGCTGAAGACCAGGCTGCGGCTGTGAATGCATGCATGGCATTGATCGATGAACTGGACCAGACCCAACGCGAGATTGAACAGATTTATGCTGACCCACAGATCAGCAACCCGCAAGC
>CALMIB010000235.1 GCA_937863945.1 uncultured Longilinea sp. | reverse complement strand
AAAACGCTGCTCCAGGTAGGCTTGATAAGCGCCGCGCGCTTCGGCGAGCAGCGCAGCGCCGCCGGCAGTGAGGGCGTGGCGCACGGCGCGGCCGTCCTGCGGGTCGGCGCGCCGTGCGAGCAACCCGTCCTGCTCCATGCTCTTGAGGATGCGCGTCATGTTGCCCTTGGTGCACAGCAGCCGCCGGCTCAGTTCGGAGAGGGTCAGCCCTGGCATTTCTTCCAGGCGGACCAGGACGTTGTAGCGCGTGCTGCCCAGGTTGAACCGCTCAAAAAAGCGTTCATCGCTGTCGGCCATCAACAATTGGGTGACGGTCAGGATGGTGTTGATTTCTTCCAATCGGTTCATGCGCTTTCCCTGATAATAGTTTATGAATCAACTATAGGCTGCATTTTCCCCGCAGTCAAGCCGGCAGGCTGCCATGTCCGAACAATGTCCGTTTTTTGTCCGATTGATGATTGAAAAATTGAAGACGGATCGATATAATCTTTCTTACATGTATTTGAAACTCGGCACGTATTGAGCGTGTTTCCCCGGATGATTCTCCCAACATAGAACCAAAGCGTTGAACAGGTTTTCAGACATTACTTTGGCTCCCGGAAATCGAATTATTGAGCGATGCAATCATCCTGAGCCCCATGGCGGGCGTGACAATTTTTTACCCAAATCATGCAATCCAGGAGGTGCAAGGGAAGATTGATTTTCGTCTATGTTCTGAAGATCGGGTGCTTTCACCTTTTAAAACCCCATCTACCATTTTGAAGGAGAACTGAAATGAGCAAGAAGCCGCAACGTTTGATTTCTGTGTTGATTGCCGTGTTGGTGCTGAGCAGCATGCTGCTCTCAGCCTGCGGCACCGCCGCCACCACCGCGCCCGCCACCGAGGGCAAGTTGGCTGTTGGTATCGTCCTGCCGACCAAAGATGAACCCCGCTGGGTGCAGGATGAAACCCGTTTCAAGGACGCTCTCACGGCCGCTGGCTATGATGTAGAAATTCTCTTCAGCCAGGGTTCATCCGCCAAGGAAAAAGAGAACGTTGAAGCCTTGATCACCAAGGGCGTCAAAGTCCTCATCATCTGCCCGCAGGATGGTGATGCTGCCGCCGCCGCCGTTGAAGAGGCCCGCAAAGCCGGCATCAAGGTCATTTCCTATGACCGCCTGATCACCAGCACCGACGCCGTCGATTACTACGTGACCTTCGACAGCGTCGCCGTGGGCGCCAAGCAGGGCCAGTACCTGGTTGACCATGCCTCCGGCACGGGCCTGCCGCTGTACCTGTACGCCGGCGCTGCCTCCGACAACAATGCCTTCCTGTTCTTCGAAGGCGCCTGGAGTGTTTTGCAGCCCAAGATCGCCGACGGCACGTTTGTGATCAAGAACTCGAGCGAAGCGGTTGCCCTGCAGGACAAGGCCACCCTCACCCGCGATGAGATGAGCAAGATCATCGGCCAGATCACCACCAACTGGGACTTCAACACCGCCAAGAACCTGGCTGAATCCAACCTGACGGTCGCGACCGCGGCTGACAAGGGCGAAGTCTTCATCCTGGCCCCGAACGATGGCACCGCGCGCGCTATCGCAGATGCCTTTGGCGCTGACAAGGATGTGACCAAGTACTATGTCACCGGTCAGGACGCCGAAAAGGCCTCCGTGCAATACATCATCGATGGCAAGCAGTCGATGACCGTCTTCAAGGATGTCCGCACCCTGGTCAATGATGCCATCGCGATGGCCGTCTCCCTGCTGAAGGGCGAGACTGTTGCCACCACCGGCTCCTATGACAACAAGAAGATCCAGGTTCCAGCCAAGCAGTCCGAAGTGATCGCCGTGGATGCAGCCAATGTCAAGTCTGTGCTGATCGACTCTGGTTACTATGCAGCCAGCGACTTCACTGGCCTCGAGTAAGCGCGTGTAAGGCATGAAATCACAGGAATAGTGGTGGTTCGCCATCACTATTCCTGTACCTTGTTAGAAAATCTGGAGCGAATAACGCTATGAGCACTCCCATATTAGAGATGAGAAATATCACCAAGGAATTTCCTGGCGTGAAAGCTCTAAATAACGTGAGCTTCAGCGTTCAAAAGGATGAGATTCACTGCCTGGTGGGCGAAAATGGCGCTGGGAAATCAACCCTGATGAAGGTGTTGAGCGGCGTTTATCCCTACGGCGATTATCAGGGTGATATTGTCTTTGAAGGGGAAGTCCAGAAGTTTCGTGGTATTCATGACAGCGAAAAAGTTGGCATCGCCATCATCTATCAAGAACTGGCGCTTGTGCCCGAAATGACGGTGTATGAAAATATTTTCCTCGGGCACGAGATCCGAAAAGGCGCGATTATCGATTGGAATGAAACTCTCAAACGCGCCGCTGAAATGCTTAAAAAAGTAAAACTGGATATTAATCCTTCCACCAAGGTGAAGGATTTAGGTGTGGGTAAACAACAGCTCGTTGAGATTGCCAAAGCCCTCAGCCGGGATGTGAAGCTGCTGATCCTGGATGAGCCCACGGCTGCTTTGAATGAAAACGATAGTGAAAACCTGTTGAACCTGATCCGGGATTTAAAGAAACAGGGTGTCACCTGCATTTTGATTTCACACAAGCTTAAAGAAGTGATCTCGATCGCTGATAAGGTCACCGTGCTGCGCGACGGCCGGACGATCTGCACGTTGGATGCCGACATGGGGCAGGTGGCGGAACAAGTGTTGATCAAGAACATGGTCGGCCGCGAGATCGATAACATTTTCCCGAAACGCGATCACGTGGTCGGGAACGAAGTGGTGATGGAAGTGCGCAACTGGAATGCGTACAGCCCGGCCGTCGACCGGGATATCCTCAAGTGTATTAATTTCAACGTCAAAAAAGGCGAGATCGTTGCCTTCGCCGGCCTGATGGGTTCGGGGCGCACCGAACTGGCCAAGAGCCTGTTTGGAAACCCGGACCGTTTCCGCGTCAGCGGTGAAATCTATTTGAAGGGACGCAAGATTTCATTTTCGAACCCGCATGATGCCATTGAAGCCGGACTGGCGTACGTTACCGAAGACCGCAAGGGCAACGGGCTGATCCTGATTCAGGATGTGAAACAGAACATCACGCTGGCCAATTTGCGCGAAATTGCCAACCGTTCGGTGGTGAACGCAAACGCCGAGGTCGAGGTGGCGAATGAATACTGCAGCTCATTGAATATCAAGACGCCCAGCGTGGAGCAGCGGGTTTCCAACCTGAGCGGCGGCAACCAACAAAAAGTCAGCCTGGGCAAATGGTTGTTCGTCAAGCCGGATATTTTGATTTTGGACGAGCCCACGCGCGGCATCGACGTGGGGGCGAAGTATGAAATTTATACGATCATGAACCGTCTCGTCGAACAGGGAATGAGCATCATCATGATCTCTTCCGAACTACCTGAGATCCTGGGCATGAGCGACCGGGTTTACATCGTTTCCTCCGGAAGGATTTCTGGCGAACTGCCTATCGGAGAAGCGACTCAAGAAAAAATTATGACTTTGGCAACAAATTAAAGAATCGGGGAGACTACGATGGGGATTTTTAAGAACGCTTCAAAGGTATTGCGCGAGAATATCCGTGAATACGGCATGTATATCGCGCTGGCCGTTATTATCACGATTTTTACCATTCTCACCGATGGCTTATTCATCTCATCCCGCAACATCAGCAATCTGCTGAACCAGACCGGCTACATCGCGGTGCTGGCGGTGGGCATGACCCTGGTCATCGTCATCCGCCACATCGATCTTTCCGTCGGGTTCCTGGCCGGTTTCCTGGGCGCAATCGCGGCCATTGCCATGGTCTTCTGGCATCTACCGGCCTGGCTCGCCATTATCCTGGTGCTGGCGTTGGGCGTGGTGGCCGGCCTGATCACCGCGCTGCCGGTGGCCAAGTTGGGCATTCCTTCCTTCGTGGCTTCGTTGGCCGGTTGGTTGATCTACCGCGGCGCTATTTTGCTGGTGACAGAGGAAACCGGGACCATCGTTATTCCGAACAAGACCTTTAACGACATCGGCGACGGGTTTATCCCCGATTTACCCGCGAGCCTGCAAATTCCCGGCGTGCATACCCTGACCCTGATCATCGGCTTGCTGGGGATTATCCTGTTCATCGTGAGTGAGATTCGCAGCCGCCGCACCAAACAGTCCTATCACTTTGAAGTCCTGTCGATGGACATGTTTATCATGAAACTGGTGCTGATTTCGGCGCTGATCGGTTATATCACCTGGGTGCTGGCGGGTTACCAGGGCCTTTCCTGGACGTTGGTCATCGTGCTGCTGGTGGCGGTAGTGTATCATTTCGTAACCACTCAGACGGTTCTCGGGCGGCATATTTACGCCGTGGGCGGCAATCCCGAAGCGGCTGAATTGAGCGGCATTAGCGTTCAAAAGATCACCCTGATCGTGTTTGGTTCGATGGGCTTTCTTTCGGCGTTGTCGGGCATCCTGTTCACCGCCCGGTTGAAATCGGCCACCATGACGGCCGGAT
>CALMIB010000234.1 GCA_937863945.1 uncultured Longilinea sp. | reverse complement strand
CGCCTGCAGGTTGAAGCGTTGGTGCAGCTGCATGGCGCAATGATGCCCCTCTGGTCCGGCCAGCCCTTCCCGGTCCAGCAATTGCGAAACTTCATGCGGATGGATGGCCGCCAGGGTGAAAGCGGCCACGCCCCCGCGCAATTCAGCGCGTGGCCCGATCACGGTAAGCCCGCTCACCTCGGACAGGCGCTCAAGCGCGTAGGCGGTCAGATCTTGTTCGTAAGCCGCGATGCGCTCCATCCCGATCCGGGCGAGATAATCGACCGCAGCCCCCAGGCCAATGCCTTCGGAGATGGCCGGCGTACCGGCCTCAAATTTATGCGGGAGCGAATTGGCGCTGAAGCTGCGCAGCATGACCTTTTTGATCATGTCGCCGCCGCCCAGGAAAGGCGGCATGGCATTCAGGAGGGCTTCTTTGCCGTATAGCACGCCGATTCCGGTCGGGCCGAGCATCTTATGGCCAGAGAAGGCCAGAAAATCTGCATCCAGGTCCTGCACATCCACTGCGAAGTGCGGTACCGACTGCGCCCCATCCACCAGAGCAACCGCCCCGGCGGCATGCGCCATGCGGACGATCTCCCTGGCCGGATTGATGGTCCCAAGCACGTTAGACATGTGCATGAAGGAAACCAGCCGGGGTTCCTGCGCCAGCAACTGACGGTACCCATCCAGGTCAAGCAACCCCTCGTCCGTGACGGGGATGAATTCCAGGCGAATACCCCGCTCCGCAGCCAGGATCTGCCAGGGAACCAGGTTGGAATGGTGCTCCATTTCGGTCAGGATCACCAGATCGCCGCTCTTCAGGTTGGCGCGCGCCCAGGTATAGGCAACCAGGTTGATAGCCTCGGTGGTGTTGCGGGTAAAAATGATCTCGCGTTCGCTATGCGCATTAATGAAGCGGGCAACCTTTTGCCGGGCATCTTCATATTTTGCGGTGGCTTCTTCAGCCAGTACATGGATGCCGCGGTGGATATTCGCGTTCGTCCTGCGGTAATACTCATCCATTGAAGCGATGACGCTGGCCGGTTTTTGCGAGGTCGCCGCGGAATCCAGGTAAACCAGAGGCACGCCTGGATGCACTTCGCGGGACAGAATCGGAAAATCATTCAGGAGGCTTGCGAGTTCGCCGGAATTAAAGCCGCTGGTTGACATCGCCAATCCCAATCTACAGCAAGTCAGCTTTGGACTGCTTGCGTTGTGCCGGCCGAATGTGGGCAGAGGTGAGCGGATACCACAGGATATGGTCCGGCACCATCCAACCATCGGTCAAATAGACGTTCGAACGGAACTGGACTGCCACCATCTTGGCATCCACCTGCACCACAATGCCCTTCAGCCAGCCTCGAATGCGCTGCCCGCCTTTCTCATGATCGCAAAAGACTTCGACGGTATCACCGACTTCAAAGGAATTATCCAAATCGGGTGGGCGCATAAATGGTACTGGCGGCATATCTTTCTCTCCTGCAACAAAATGTGCAAAACGCAACATTCATTTTAGCATAACTACGCATTTCAAATCATTTCGTGCAAAACCCTTCTCCATGATCTGGCAAACTGGAGAAGGGTTCATTTTGCATCATGGAAGGGGCATGTTAAAGGCCCTGGTACGCAGACATCTTCTCGTGAATGGCCTCTTGAAAGCGCTGACGGACGCCTTCAAACGGAATGCGTTGCATGATCGGATCAAAGAATCCTTCGACGATCAAGCGTTCCGCCTCCAGCTTCGGAATGCCGCGCGCTCTCAGATAGAAAATCTGGTCGCGATCAATTTTTCCGACGGTTGCGCCGTGCGTGCAGCGCACGTCATCTGCCTGGATTTCCAGCCCGGGGAGCGAATCAGCCCGTGCATTCCGGCTGAGGATCAGGTTGCGATTCGCCTGGTAACCATCCGTCTTTTGCGCGCCAGGCGCTACGTAAATCATGCCCTGCCAGACGGCACGGCTCTCATCCACCAGCGCGCCTTTGAACAGCAAATCGCTGGTCGTATTGGGCGATAGGTGGTTTTGTTGCGAGTCGTAATCCAGGTGTTGGTTGTGCTCGGTAAAATAGAAGCCGGACATGCGCCCGGACGCACCGCGGCCGACCAGGTCAAGGTCGGAGAAGTTCTTGGTCACCAGGCCACCCATCGCGCCGAAGACCCAATCCAGGTTGCCGTCGCTGGCCACCTGCACTCGTTCGTGCGTGAAATTGTAGAGGTGTTCGCCCAGCGATTGAAGCTCCACGAAGCGCAGGTTCGCACCGCTGCCCACGTAGATCTCCACTGTTCCAGCATGCATCGATTGGCCGGCTTCAGTCGGCGATGCGGATTCATGCACCAGGGTCGCGGATGCGCCATCCTCCAACCACACCAGCAAGTTGGAGATGTGCGCCAGTCCAACGCCCGGTGCCCACAGCAGGCTGTGCAGCGGCTGTTCAATGGTCACACCGCGCGGCACATACAACACCATGCCGGTGTTAGCCAGCGCCAACGAAAGTGCGGCAAATTTCCCTTCGGCAGGTTTGACCAGCGACTTCGCGGTAAACCGCTCCAGGAGCTGTGGGAAGCGTGCTTCAGCCGTGCGTAAATCGGTGAACACCACGCCCTGCCTTGCCAGCTCATCCGCCAGGCGCACCTGAACGCCGCCAGGCATCATAATCACTTCGCCGGCATGCTCGCCATCCGCCAGGGGTTTCAGCAAGTGCTCGGGCAGCGCTGCAAGGTCCAGGTAGGCATCCTTTTCGGGCAATCGGAACGAATCGGCTTTCAAGCCGCGCAGATCCGTCCGCCTCCAGGCTTCTTCCGTTGAAGCCGGCATGGGCATGCTCTCAAACAGCGCCCAGGCGCGCTGGCGAAACTCCGTCACCGGTGCGCTAGCAGGCAGGCCGGGGACCTGATCGCGGGTGAATGCAAACTTTTGGATAGCAGGCGCTTCCACCCGCCGGGCTCGCGTAACAATCTGAGGTTTTTCGCTCGTCATAGAATCAAGTGCCTCAATCTTACCCATCTATATGGGTGAACAATCTGCGGAATTAACCGACCGAACCTTCCATCTGCAACTGGATCAGCCGGTTCATCTCAACGGCATATTCCATGGGCAGTTCTTTTACCAACGGTTCGATGAACCCCGAGACAACCATGGTGGTGGCCTCCTCTGCGGACAGGCCGCGGCTCATCAGGTAAAACAACTGTTCCTCGCCCACCTTGGAAACCGAGGCTTCGTGGCCAATGCTCACATCCTCTTCATCGATCTCAATGGAGGGGTAGGTATCCGAGCGCGACTGCGGATCGAGCAGCAGGGCATCGCAGACCACATTCGAGCGGACATTGGTCGCGCCCTTGTGCACTTTGAGCAGGCCGCGGTACGAAGCCCGCCCGCCGGCTTTGCTGATCGATTTAGAGGTGATTTTGCTGCTGGTGTTCGGCGCGAAATGAACCATCTTGCCGCCGGCGTCCTGGGTCTGACCCGGGCCGGCAAACGCCATCGATAGAATCTCGCCATGCGCGCCCTCACCAACCAGGTAGCAGGACGGATATTTC
>CALMIB010000233.1 GCA_937863945.1 uncultured Longilinea sp. | reverse complement strand
TTGACATGGCCCTGGCATGGTTGAACGAAAATCCGGGGCGACGCGCGGCCGACGTCGGCACCGGTTCGGGTTGCATCGCCGTCAGCCTGGCCAAATCCCAGCCCGACCTTCGCCTGGTCGCCACCGACCAATCCACATCCGCGCTTGAAATAGCTGCCGCCAATGCCAGCCGCCACGGCGTGGCAGACCGCATTCAATTCCTTCACGCCAACCTGATGGAAGGAATTGCCGGGCCGCTGGACCTGGTGGTCGCTAACCTGCCCTACATCCCTTCAGCCACGTTGGATGAGCTGATCGTGGCAAAATTTGAACCCCGCAGCGCGCTGGATGGCGGTCCGCAAGGTCTTAACCTGATTGAAGCGCTGCTGAAAGACGCACCGCGTTGGTGGGCGCCAGGTGGAGCGATTCTGCTGGAGATCGAATCCGGGCAGGGCGAAAGCGCGCCGGCGCTGGCCCGCACCCTGCTGCCGCGGGCCAGGGTCAGCCTGCTGCCCGACCTGGCCGGCCTGCCGCGCGTTGTCAAACTAGAGAATATCGCATGAGCGCAAAAATTATCCCCGCAAACGACCCAAATGCCCTGACCGCGAGCCTGGAAGTGCTGACGGCCGGCGGGCTGGTAGCATTCCCAACCGACACCGTGTACGGCCTGGGCTGCCTGGTGGAACGGGCTGAGTCTATCGACCGCCTGTTCGCAGTTAAAGGGCGCGACACCAGCAAGGCCATCGCCGTGCTGATCGGCGAGATCGACCATTTGCCGCGGGTGGCCTCCGGGCTGGGAGAAACCGCCGGAGGCCTGGCAGCGCACTTCTGGCCCGGCGCGCTGACGCTGGTCGTCCCGCGCAACCCGGCGCTGCCGGCCAATCTTTCACCTTTGCCAACCATCGGCGTGCGCATGCCCGATCACCTCTTTGCGCGGAATCTGCTGCGCCAGGCGGGTCCGCTGGCGACCACATCGGCCAACCTGTCCGGCTGGCCCAGCCCGGTGACGGCCGGCGACGTGCTAAAGCAGTTAAACGAACGGGTTGACCTGGTGATCGACGGAGGAGCCTGCCCCGGCGGCGTGCCCTCCACGGTCGTGGATTGCACCGGCGCCGACCTGCGCATTCTGCGCGAGGGCGCGATTTCGCGCGCCCAGTTGGAGGCCTGGCTCGGCAAGAATTTCTAATCCAGTTTTAAACAAGGGCTCAGATAGTTCTTAGCCTGGCGAAATACTCTAAGGGTGCATTCTCCTGTAAAACGCTGCAGCAGTGATCCGGGCAATCTCTGCTGCAGCGTTTTTGATTCCAGGTGGATAATAGTCCCCGGGACTGTAGATTTTATTCCTTGCGCCGGCTCGCGCTGGCCAGGAAGATGAACAGCAGCAGCGGCAGCGCAATCGCCGTACACAGAATCGGGCGGTCCGGCGAGGGCTCGCCGTCGGCCGGCGTGGGGGTGGGCGTGAGCACGACCTGCCCTGGTTGTGACGGGCCCTCGGCGGTCGCGGTCGGGGTAATCGTGGCCGGCTGCACACTCTGCCCGGCCTGCTGGCCCGATTCGACAATTTCATAGGAGTACCCACCCACCACGATCACCACTTTATGGCCCAGCGCCAGCGCGGCGGCCACATCGGCGCGCGATTCGGCCAGCGCGAAATACTCGGCCGACAGGAAGGGGATCGGGGCGGGCTTCATCTGAGCCGGGTCGAAGGCGGTGTCATACCAGATCCCGTCCTTGAGCACGAAAGTGCGCGAACCGGCCAGCTTGACCATCTGGGCAGTCTCCTCCGAAATTGCCGGGGCGGCTTCCGCCGCGGACAGCGCGCCTTGCTCGGCGGCTTTGTCCACCGCGCCCGCGCCGCTGGCCTGGGTGGGCATGGCCTGAAGCTGTTGATAGCTCTGGTCGGCCAGATCGCGCTGGCTGGCTGCGCCGAGCGGGGCCTCTTCGGTCACCAGGTAGGAGGTGTACGGCGTTACGATCCCGTAGCGGATGCTCAACCGCACGATCTGATCAATCGATTCCTGGTCAGGCCCGTTCAAACGAATCTGCGTCAGCAGCACGCCGATTTTTCGCGTGGCCCACAGCCGCGGCAGATTGGCCAACGGTCCGGTCTCGGCGCGGCTGTCGGCGGTGAATTCCTGCCGATCAAACCGGAATGTTTGTTCCTTCCCGTTGATAAAGCCGCGCAGGGTCAGGTCAAACGCACCGGCATCCCGGTAGCGGCCCACCACCACCACCTGCCCGCCCGCGAACAGGTCGGGCAGAGTCTGGGGGTACAGGTCATACACGCGCTGGCCGCCAAAATCCAGGCTCAAATCCGTCAAAACCGGCGAGCTGATGCTTTCATAGAACGCCGAAAGCGTTTCATCCAGCGCTTCACCCGGGCGCACGTAGGTGGTCTTGCCGGAGTGATCCTGGGCCAACGCATCCAGCAGGAGCGTATCCACATCGTAGCCCACGCCAAAGGTGAACAGGCGCATGCCCTCAGGCGCGGCCGCCATGAAGTTATCCAGGATCTTCTGGCGGTCAACCTCGCCCTCGGTTGGCAGCCCGTCTGTCAGGAAAATGAGGTAGGTCGGTCGATCGCCCTGCACAACGGAGGCCGCCTCGAGCAGCGCGCGGTTGATGTCGGTGCTGCCCAGCGCGCTCAGGCTGTCCACCCAGGCCGATGCCTGCCTGGCTTCCGAGGCTGGCCGCAGGTCGGCAGCGTACTCCAGGATGGTGGAGCTGAATGAAGAAAGGTAAAAGCGGTCGTCGGGGTTGAGATTGCGCAGGATGTAGCGCAGCGCGCGCTGCGCCTGGTCGAACTTTTCACCCTCCATGCTCCCCGAACGGTCCAGCACCAACAACAGGTCTTTGGCTATCGATTCAGTCACCAATCCGGGTGGCGGCGCCAGCAGCAGCGTGAAAAAGCCGTCCTTCTCGATCAGGTCGCCCGGATCGCGGTAGGTAAACAGATGAAAGGCTTCCGTCTCGCCCAGCGAGTAGTACAGCGCGAAATCCACATCGGGGGTCAGGTTGGAGGCTTCGTAAGCGGCGGTTGCCATTTTGTCGCCCTGGCGGCTGATTTCCACCGGATGCGAGGGCGAATACACCGTCCGGATCGGCTGATCGGACTGGATCGATACGCTCACCCGCACGCTTTCCAGCGGCTGGACGGAGAATTTTTCGGTATTCAGCGGGTAGATATAGCGCACCAGGCCGTTCTCTGCGGTCAGCACCTGGCTGTATTCCAGTTCAATCCGGCGCTCGCCCCGCGGCGGGATGGGGAAAATGCTGGCCTGCACCGCGCCGCGCCCGGCATATTCCAGCAGCGCCGGGTCTCGCAGCGAGCGTACGATCTCTTCGTATTTCTGGCGCGCCTGGGAGGCGTCCAGGATTTCAGCCTGCACCGGTTTTCCATCCACCCACAGCGTGAATTGAGTGACCACCGCGTCCAGCGGCAGCGGGAACAGGTAAGTGCCCTCCACCGCCCAATCGTTGGGGTTGTAAAAGACCTGATCGACATGCGTCACGGCGATTTGCCGGTCGATCTTAACGTCAACGTGATGGTATTTGATAGCCAATTGTGCCAGCGGAAACACCGGCGGGCAGCCGTCCACCGGGCAGGGCGGCGGCGACGGGATGATGATCCCATCCGCCTGGACCGGGGCGGCCGACAATAGAAGCAGGCACATCGCGAGCATGACCGCGAACCAACGGGGTTTCATCTTCTCCTCCCGGAGGACCGCCGTTCGGACGGTGGCAGCCTTCCTGGAGGTAAGACGCAGGCGCGTTGGCGAAAGTTCCGGCCGGTCAGAGATCCACAATCAGTTCATCGTGCTGAATGCGGTACATGGAGGCGTACAACCCGCCTTTTTCGATCAGTTGAGCGTGGGTGCCGCGCTCCACGACGCGCCCGCCTTCCAGTACGACAATTTCATCCATCCACTGCATGCCGGTCAGCGAATGCGAAGCCCACAGCACAGTTTTTCCATCCAGCACCCGGTGCAGCGTCTCGATCAGTTCCTGTTCGGTAACCGCATCCAGGTGGGCGGTGGGTTCATCTAACAGCACAACCGGCGCATCCTGCAACAGCGCGCGCGCCACGCAAAGCCGCTGACGCTCTCCACCGCTCATCTGCTGGCCGCGTTCGCCCAGCCAGGTATCCAGGCCGTTTGGAAGCCCCTCCAGCCAATTGCGCAGGCCAGCTTGCTCAAGAACCGCAAAGAGATCCTGGTCGGATGCTTTCGGGCGCGCCAGAGTGAGGTTTTGCCGCAGGGTGGCCGTGAACAGATAAGCTGATTGCGATACCCACGCAAACATGCGCCGGGCATCTTCGCTGCGATAATCGCGAATATCCCGGTGGTCCAGGCTGATGGCGCCGGGCGGAGCATCCCAAAAGCGCATCAACAGGGCCAGCAGCGTCGATTTTCCCGCGCCGCTGGGTCCAACCAGGGCCACCCTGCGTCCCGGCGGCAAATCGAGGTCCACCCCATCCAGCGCGGGCGGTTGCGCGGCCTCATAGCGGTGGGTGAGATTGCGCACCCGGAGTTCCGCGCCGGCCGGCGGCGGCAACGGCGAGGCGGGTTCCAAAACGGCCGGCGGCGCGTCCACCAGTTCAAACAACCGCCGGGCCGATTCCAGGCTGGCCTCCAGCATCTGCGCGGCCTGCGGCAGCGGCGCCACGGCCTCAAAACTGGCCAGCGTGACCAGCGAAACCACTGCAAGCAGCACGCCGTCCAACTGCCCGGTGCGCACCAGCGGGATGGCCGCCAGCAGGACGGCCAGGAGGGTCAAATTGCCCACCAACTGCCCGAGCGCGTTGCCCGCCCCGCCGGTCCATGCCAGCCGCATTTGCGCGTTGGCCATGTGGCTTTCGCCCAGGCGCATGCGCTTCCTCAACGTGTTTTCCTGCCCGTAAGCCATCAGGTCGGCCAACCCCTGCAGCGACTCGATGTACGCAGCGCTCATCTGCGCGCGGGCTGCTGCCAGCCTTCGGCCGGGCGCCTGGCTGATGCGGTGCGCCAACCACGGCACGGCAACGCCGCCCAGCAGCAAACCGCCTGCCAGCACGCCGGCCAGTTGGGGGTGCCAGCCGGCCATCAGCCATCCGGCTCCAAGCGTCACCAGCAGCGCGGCCAGCGGCGGCGCGACCACGCGCACGTAAAAATTCTCCAGCACTTCAATATCGCCCACGGCCCGCTGCAGCAAATCGCCGCCCCGGTAATGCATCAGGCGCGCTGGCGCCAGCGGCTCCAGTTCACGGTAAAACCACACCCGCAGCCGCGCGAGCAGCCGGAAGTTGACCGAATGGGAACTCAGCCTTTCCAGGTAGCGGAACAGACCGCGCGCCAGCCCAAAAAAGCGCACGCCCACGATGGCCACCTGCAGGTAGGCAATCGACGGCTGCAGGGCGGCAAATGAAATCAGGTAAGCGGAGGTTCCCAGCAGGCCAATGCTGCTGCCGACCGTGGCTGCCGATGTGAGTATCGACAGCAGCACGCCCTTCCAGAAGGGTTTGACAAAGGTCAGTAGCCGCAGAAAGGTCTTCAAGCCTGCCCCCCCCCGGCCCGCACCAGGCTCGCGTACACGCCGCCGGATGCCATCAATTCATCATGGGCCCCCATTTCCACCAATCGCCCGTCATCAAGCACCAGGATCGTGTCCGCCTCGCGGACGGTTTGCAAGCGGTGGGCAATCACCAGCACCGTCCGGTCGTAACACAGCTCGCGGATGGCCCGGGTCAGCAGCGCTTCATTTTCCGGGTCCAGATGCGCGGAGGGC
>CALMIB010000232.1 GCA_937863945.1 uncultured Longilinea sp. | reverse complement strand
TCTCTTAACCCGCTTTCCCCTCACAATCTCACCCGGCAGTTTCAAATTCCACTCATAGCGAGGCGAGCGTGATGGCTCTTTGTATGTCCCCAGGTCCACTCCCCCACCGGCGTAATCGTTGAGAAACCGCCCCAGCGCCAGCGCGGCCAACTGGCTGGCCGGGATGCGCAGCTCCTCGCTGAGCGCCTGCACGCGCCGCCGCAGCACCGGCGGCAGGTCGTAAGTCACGCGATTGGCCCGCCGCGCCTGGATGCGTGCGCGTTCGCGCTCGATGCGCGCCTGCTCGCGTGGGCTGCGGTGCGCCTGCGCCTGGCTTTGCTCCAGCGCGTCCAGGCGGTTGGCGGCGGTCGGCGGCGATTTCAAGGCTTTGCGGTTGGTGGTCATGAGGTTCCCCCGGGTGAAAAGGATGCATAAATCATAGCGAAAATGGCTGCAAAAAGCAAGGGGCGACGTTCAGTAAATATAAGGGTCGCCCCTTAGATAATCCAAACGGCTGAAAGCCTGTCATTTACATTCCCGACGGGGGGGAATTCCCTGCCGCTGCCGCCGCAATTCCACGAGCCAAAAGAATTGTGTTTTTCTCATTTTCACCAACTGTAACCACGGTTACGAATCGCTGGATAACTTCCCAGGGTGTCTCTCCGCTTTACCGTCATCTCATCCGTTCTTTCTTCCCTTCAGTGTCTTCTTTGATCGATCCTCTTTTTTTCTCATTGTTCTTCTCCTACATCTCTGTAATCTCGATGACTATCTTCTTCTCCCTTACACAAAACGAAAAAAACTCCGCACCCATCGGTACGGAGTTCGTTCGCCTTCATTTCCCTCACCGCCGGCTCAACCGCGCGGTGATCAAACGGCTCAGCTCATCCAGGTACACCAGCAGTCCTTCCGCCTGCCCGGTGACCACCAGTTTGTCGGCGATCTCATCCAGCGCCTGTGCCTGTGCGAATTCATCCAGGTCGTTGATCGTGTTGGCAAAACGGCGCAGCCCGCTGACTGCTTTATAAGCCGGATCCATCGGTACGGGCGGATCGTTGCGAGCGGCCGGGGTGCTGCCTGTCTGAATCGCTGCGGCTTCGGCCACCTCGTCCGAGGTGAGCTGATTCTGGATGCTGACGCGCAGCACGCGTTCCCATTGGGCCGGCGGCAGCGACAGCACCTCGCGTAGCACGCGTTCCGGCAACCGGTGGCGGTCGGCCAGCTCCAGCAGCGGTGTGGGCAGTTGCAGAATGTTGAGCAACTGCACCATGCGCGGACGGGTGAGCTGCATCACCGGCATGATCCGGTCCCACAGCCCGGCAGGCATGCGCTGCGCGCGCGCCTGGCGGAAGTACTCGAAGTCGTCCTTCACGGCCGGGTCAGGTTGCAGGCCCAGTTCGGCCAAAATCAACGCGGCCACTTCGCAGGCCTGGCCCACCGCGGAGGGCGGCTCGGCGTGACGGTTCTCCAGCACCTGGCGCTGGCGGGTGGGTTGCGCCACCACTTCCACGCGCAGCAGCGGTTCGTCGGGCAGGTGGTTGTGCACGCGCTGCAGGCAGGCCGCCCAGAAACGCCGCTCGCCGGTCTCGATCATGAAGATAAAGCGTCCGTCCGTGGACGGCGCCCAACTGCCGGTGATCGCCTTGATCTGCCCGTGCTCCTCGAACGACGAGCCCATCGCCAGCAGCCGTTCCAATTCCGGGCGGTAGGCCGGTTCGCTGTGCGCCAGCGCCAGCCAGGCTTCGGCCGCCTGGTAGCAGTCCGTCTCGCCGCTGAAGAAAGCCCGGCGCAGCGGCGTGGGCAGCAGGCGGCGCGGTTGAAAGCGGTCCGGCAGCATCTGCGAAGGTTTCAGCCGCTCGATGCGCTCGACTGCGTTCGCTTCGGCGGGGCGCGGTCCCGGCGTCAGCTTGGGTTGCGCCTGCACGTCTTCCGGCGTGCTCTCCGGGAAATCCTCAAAAGCGTTGAAGCGTTTACGCGGCATGGCGGCCTCCCGAATTCACGCGCTGCAAGATCAATTCCACCAGTTGGGCATACTCCTGCGTCGGCCGCGAGCTGGAGGCGATCTGGTCGCTGCGCCGCTGGCGCGGCGGGCGGTAGGTGAACACGTCCAGGTGGCTCGAGTGCGCGTAGGCCAGGTCCGACGAGCGGTGGATGGGCGGCAAAATGTAACCGCGGTAACGCTTTTCCAGCTCGCCCAAAATCTCCTGCGCCTCGCTGCGCTGCTCTTCCAGCAGCGTTGGCAGGTAGCCCAAAATCTTCAAGTCCGGCCGGAACAGCAGCCGGATCTGCTCGATCGTTCGTTCCAGTTCGCGCAGCCCCGAAACGCCCAGGTAGCTCGTCTCCACCGGGAT
>CALMIB010000231.1 GCA_937863945.1 uncultured Longilinea sp. | reverse complement strand
CGCAAGCAAAGAGCGCACGCAGGTGCGCTCTTTTAATTCCGGCGCGCTGCCCGCGGGCCCGGCTTGCAAAGCGTCCTGAAATATGGTATGATTGCCGCAATTAACACAACGAACAAATGGATATCGCTTGAAGGAAATCGCTCCGTAGGGAGTGGTTTTTTCATCGTTTAACCCTGAATATTTGAGCCAGCGCGGCAGTCAAGCTGTGCGCACGTATCCATACCCCTGATAGAGGACCCCATCATGCCCATTTCTTTCCTGACACGCGAAGGGTATCACAAGCTGCAAGAAGAACTCGAATACCTCCGCGGCGAAAAACGCCAGGAGATTGCCGACCGGTTGCACGAGGCCATGGAAGGCGGCGAGTTGATCGAGAACGCCGAATACGAAGCCGCCAAAAACGAGCAGGCTTTCACTGAGGGTCGCATCAAAGAACTGGAGGTGCTGCTGGCCACCGCGCGCGTGATCGACGAGGCCGCTGCCGCCGCCGGATTGATTCAGGTGGGCAGCAAGGTTACCATCCAGGAAGAGGGCACCGACTTTCAGGAGACCTACACCATCGTCGGCGCCGCCGAAACCGATCCATCCGAAGGGTTGATCTCCAATGAATCGCCGCTGGGCAAGGCCCTGATCAATCATAAGGCGGGCGACTCCGTGCAGGTTGAAGCGCCGGCGGGTGCCTTTACCATCCAGGTGGTTAAGGTCGAGTAGCCTTGGGGCAAGAAAGTCTCAGCCCCGCCCGTCGAATTCAGCCGGGCGGGGCTTTTTTATGGAATAATTCGCATACACAAGTGGTGAAACAGAAAGGGGACACCCTCCCATGGAACGAACCGAACTCGAACGCATCCGCATTGAAAAAATCGAACGCCTGCGCGCCGCGGGCATCGAGCCTTACCCCACGCGGGCCAACCCCACCCACACCATCGCCCAGGCCGTGCAGGCTTTTGAGGTTGCCGAAACCGGCGGCGACCCGGTGCAGGTGACCGTGGCCGGGCGGCTGCGCTCGCTGCGCCCGATGGGCAAGGTGGCTTTCGCGCACATCGAAGACAGCACCGGCCGGTTGCAGCTCTTCCTGCGCATCAACGAAATCGGCGAGGAAGCCCTCAAGCAGTTCGCCGAGCTGTACGACCTGGGTGATTTCGTCGAGGCGGCCGGCAGCATGATGCGCACCCGCACCGGCGAGATCAGCGTGCACGTCAGCCGCATCACCATGCTGGCCAAAGCCATCACCCCGCTGCCCGCCGCCAAGGATGAAGTCGTCGATGGGCAGGTGGTGCGCCACGCGCAGCTTTCGGACCCCGAAACCCGCTACCGCCAGCGCTACGCCGACCTGGCCGTCAACCCCGAGGTGCGCGAGGTCTTCCGCAAGCGCGCCGCCATCACCCGCGCGCTGCGCGATTTCTTCGATGGGCGCGGCTTCCTCGAAGTCGAAACACCCGTGCTGCAGCCCATTTACGGCGGCGCCGCGGCCCAGCCCTTCGTCACCCACCACAACCAGCTCCACCAGGACCTGTACCTGCGCATTTCCTTCGAGCTGTACCTCAAACGCCTGCTGGTGGGCATGCTCGACCGCGTTTACGAGATCGGGCGCGACTTCCGCAACGAGGGCGTTTCCTTCAAGCACAACCCCGAATTCACCCAGCTCGAGTTCTACTGGGCCTACGCCGATTACGAGAAGGTGATGGCATTGGTGGAAGAGATGCTGGCCTACGTGTGCGACACCGTGCTGGGCACGCGCCAGTTCGAATACGACGGCACGCTCATCGACATGAACCTGCCCTTCAAACGGCTGAGCATGCGCGACGGCATCCTGGAGAAGGCCGGCATCGACATCTACGCCCACCCCACCGCTGAGAGCCTGGCCGAGGCCATGCGCGCCAAAAACATCCCGGTCAAACCCGGCGCGCAACGGGGCAAGCTGGTGGATGCGCTGTTGAGCGAATTCCTCGAGCCAGAGTTGATTCAGCCGACCTTCCTGTACGACTACCCGCGCGACATCTCGCCGCTGGCCAAGAGCAAGCTGGAAGATCCCAGCATCGTCGAGCGCTTTGAGATCTACGTCGGCGGCATGGAGCTGGGCAACGCCTTCACCGAACTGAACGACCCGCTCGACCAGGAACAGCGCTTCCTGGAGATGGGGCGGGCCTTCGCCTCCGACGACGAAGAGCGCCACCCGCTGGACGAGGACTACTTGCAGGCCATGTCCTATGGCATGCCGCCCACCGGCGGCTTTGGCATGGGCATGGAACGCCTGACCATGCTGCTCACCAATCGTCCCAACATCCGCGAGGTGATCCTCTTCCCGCATTTGAGGGAAGAAAAGTAGGGGGATGGGTTCTTGGTGATGAGTTCTGAGTAATGAGGCGCGGCGAAATGCTGCGCCTTTTTATGGCGTGATGACGCCAGCCTGCCATGGAATGGTCTCCGCCCCCTGACCGGCCTGGAAGAAATCTACCTTGAAAATTCGGAGATTAACTCCGAATTTTCAAGGTATAATATTTGTATGATCATTCAGAGAGAAGATTATCTCAATCGGCTGAAAATATCAATCGGGCGCTCTCCAGTGACCGCTTTACTCGGCCCAAGACAGTGCGGAAAGACCACCCTTGCACGCCAGCTTGTCAATCAAAAGGAGGCAACTTTTTTTGATATTGAATCCGTGCCTGACCAGCGCCGATTGCAAAACCCGGAATTGATACTCGGGAATCTGACGGGGCTGGTCGTCCTGGATGAAATTCAGGCTATGCCGCAACTGTTCCAGGTGCTGCGCGTTCTAGTGGATAGACCTGAAAACCAAGCGCGGTTTCTGATCCTTGGCAGCGCTTCTCCAGAGATCATCAAATCAGCTTCCGAAACCCTGGCAGGTAGAATCGAATTTATCGAAATACAGGGCTTTGCCCTCTCTGAAACTGGAACGGATTCGTGGGAATCCTTATGGCTACGGGGCGGCTTTCCGCGTTCATTCCTTGCAAATACAAACGAGGATAGCCTGGCCTGGCGAGAGGGCTTCATTCGCACCTTCCTCGAACGCGACATTCCCCAACTGGGAATCCATATCCCCGCAGTTACAATGCGGCGCTTCTGGACCATGCTGGCGCATTATCATGGCCAAACCTGGAACGCCGCCGAAATAAGCCGGTCGATGGGGCTTTCGGATAAGACTGTGCGTTCGTATCTCGATATTTTGACAGGTACTTTCATGATCCGTCAGCTTCAGCCTTGGTTCGAAAATCTTGGAAAACGCCAGGTAAAATCGCCAAAATTATATCTTCGCGATACCGGCTTACTGCACAGCCTGTTGGATATTCCGAATTTGCATAGCCTGGTCGGTCATCCCAAGGTAGGTGCTTCCTGGGAAGGTTTTGCCATGGAACAGGCACTTCAAGTTCTGCAGCCAAATTCAGTCTACTTTTGGGGAACGCATGCCGGTGCGGAACTGGATCTGGTTTTCCAGTTAAAAGGCAGGCGTTACGGCTTGGAATTCAAATTTTCAGAAGCACCAACCTTAACCCCCTCAATGCGCATTTCATCCACCGAATTGGCCCTGGACCATCTTTGGATCCTTTATCCCGGCAATGAAACTTATCCGGTTACAGAAAATATATCTGCATTGCCACTCAAAAACCTGGGATCGATCCTGACAGAGGTTCAAAAACTTCCATGATGACGCCGATCTCCCCCCTGCGGGTGCAGGCCAGGCGGCTCTTGATCCTGGTCTCCGACCCCCTGCACGATTGCGATCCGGTATAATTTCCCGGTTGGGGCACGGCGGCAAATATCACATCCCCGCTGCAGGCAGCGGTTAAGCCGTGCCCTCGCCGTCCACAGCCGTTCTTGGGCGATAATTTTCCCATGATCAACCCCACCAGCGCCTTCCCCATCCTGCACACCCCGCGCCTGCTGCTGCGCGAGCTGCGCCCCGCCGACCTGGATCCGTTTTACCGGCTGCGCTCCGACCCGGCCGTCACCCTGCCCTATTACGCCGAACCCAAGACCCGCGAGCAGGCCGAAACCAAACTGGCCGCGCTAATGCGCGACAACGCCATAAACGAATCGCTCACCTGGTGCATCGCGCGGACCGGTGCCCCCGACGCGCTGATCGGCACCATCTGCCTGTGGAACTTTCGCGGCAGTACTGCCGAAATCGGCTATGACCTGCTGCCGGACTACCACCGCCAGGGCATCATGCGCGAAGCCGCCGCCCGCGTGATCGAGTACGGGTTTGGCGAGCTGGGCCTAAGCCTGATCGACGCGGAGGTCAACCCGCGCAACGAACCCTCCTGCAGGTTGCTGGAGAAGTTGGGCTTTCAGAAGGGCGAAACGTCGATCGAGCAGCAAAAAGAGGGAGTAATGCGGGAATTTATGAAGTACACACTGGAACGGTAGAACCGTATCCATCCGCGATTACCACCGGCTCACCTTGCCTTCTTGCGGTAAGGGCGAGGCGCGAGAAATCTACTGGGGCATACGCGGCATCGAGAGCCTCGCCCCCGGTACGCAAAGATATGGTTCGCCATAAGTACCCACAAAATTGCGCCGGCCTAAGAGGGCCGGCGCGATCCATTCTTACATCCTCTTCATCCTCTTTATCCCTGTGAATTCTTCTTCCCCAGCTCCTTCAAAATCATCTCCTGGTCCAGCGGAATGCTGTGCGCGCGCACGCCCACCGCGTTATAGACCGCGTTGGTGATGGCCGGGATGGTCGGGATGAGCACGATCTCGCCCACGCCCTTGGCGCCGTATGGGCCGTCGGCGGTGGCATGCTCGACCACGAAGGTGGTGAACTCGGGCGTGAAGGTGATCGACGGGGTGCGGTAGGAGGCCAGCCGGTCGGTGACCACCTGCCCCTCGTTGACGATGAAGTTCTCGGTCAACGCATGGCCGATGCCCATGATGGCGCCGCCCTCGATCTGCCCCTTCAGCCCCAGCGGGTTGATCGCCGTGCCCACGTCGTTGGCGATGATCATGCGCAGCACGCTCACCTCGCCGGTGCGCGTGTCCACTTCCACCTCGGCGGCCTGCGCCGCGAACGAGAAGGCCACGTGCATATCGCCGCCGGTGCCCAGCGGTTTGGTTTCGGGCGCCGAGTATTCGTAGGCGGCCATGCGCGTCATCTTGTGCTGTTCCAGCACTTCGGCCACCTGCGGCAGGGTGAGTGTGGTTCCGTTCACTTTCACCAGTCCGGGCAGGAACTGGATCTTCTCCGGGTCCACGTCGTAATCCTCGCACAACTCGCTAACGATCAACTGGCGCAGTTGTTTGGCGGCGTGGCGCACGGCATTGCCGGTCACGTAGGTCTGGCGCGAGGCGGTCGTCGGGCCGCCGTCGGGGGTCAGGTCGGTATCCGAGAGCAGCACGTCCACCGAAGTGGGCGGCTGTTCCAGCTCTTCGGCGGCGATCAGGCGCAGCACGGTGGGCAGGCCCTGGCCCAGTTCGGCCGAGGCGGTGCGCACTTCAAAGCTGCCGTCGCGGCGCAGTTCCACGTGCGCGCCGGCTTTGTCGGGCGCGCCGCCGCCCAGCCCGGTGTTCTTATAGCCCACCGCAAAACCCCAGGCGCGGCGCTTGTGCGGTTCGGCCGGGTTCACCTTCACGGCAAAGGGGTCCGCGCCGCCCAGTTTATACATCTCCGCGCTGACCCTGTCGATGCACTCCAGCAGGCCAACGCTGTCGCGCAGCACCTGCCCGGTGTTGGTGACCGAACCCACGCGCAGCGCATTCATGCGGCGCAGTTCCACGCGGTCCAGTCCCAACCGCTCGGCCAGCATGTCCATGGCCGATTCAATCGCAAAGGCGCTCTGCATCACGCCAAAGCCGCGGAACGCGCCGGCCGGCGGGTTGTTGGTGTACATGGCATAGCAATCGACGCGCACGTGGGGAATTGCATAGGGCCCGGAGGAGTGCGTGGTGGCGCGCGTCAGCACCTTCTCGCCCAGCGAGGCATACGCGCCGGTGTCGCCGTACAGTTCGGTCTCCACGGCGGTCAGGCGGCCGTCCTGCTTCGCGCCGATTTTGACGCGGATCTGGGTGGCGTGCCGCTTGGGGTGCGCAATCAGGCTCTCGTGGCGGTCGTAAAGCAGCTTGACCGGCCGGCCGGTGGCGTTAGCCAGCAGCGCGGCGTGAATCTGCCCGGCGATGTCTTCCTTGCCGCCAAAGCCGCCGCCGATCAACTGGCCAATGATGCGCACGCGCTCTTCGGGCCAGCCCAGCGCGCGCGCCACCTCGTAACGGTCGGAATAGGGAATCTGCGAGCCGACGTAAATCTCCATGCGCCCGTCTTCCAGCGGCCGGGCAATGCTGCATTCCGGCTCGATGAAGGCATGGTCGTGCGGCGGGGTGTGAAAGGTCTCTTCCAAAATCAGGTCCGCGTCGGCAAAACCGGCCTCTATATCGCCCTTGCGCACCTTGATGTGCTTGAGCAGGTTGCCCTTCGGGTGGATCTGCGGCGCGCCTTCCTGGCGAGCCTGCACCGCGCTGCTCACCACCGGCAGCGGCGAGAATTCCACCTCGATCAGCTCCAACGCCTCGGTCGCGATGGCGCGCGTTTCGGCGGCCACGATCGCCACCGCGTCGCCCACCGTGCGGATGCGCTCGCCCTCGTCCACCAGGCTGGGCCAGTCGGGGATCACCAGGCCGTGATTGTGCGTGCCGGGGATATCCTCGGCGGTCAGCACGGCGACCACGCCGGGCAGCGCGCGCGCCTTGCTCACATCCAGGCGCGTGACCATGCCGCTGGGAATCATGGCGCGTTTGACGCGCGCGTGCAGCATGCCCTCAAACTGGATATCGTCGGTGTAAATGGCGCTGCCGGTCACCTTGGCCACCGCATCGGGGCGCGGGGCCACCCTGCCGATTGCCTTGCCCGCGTGCGCCGAGGGCGCCACCTGGGGCGCTTCCACCGGCTGGCCGGTGCGCAGCGATTTGCCCGCCGCCTGGATCGCGCCGATGATGGCCGGGTAACCGGCGCAACGGCACAGCGTATCCTTGAGCGCGTACTTGATGTCGTCTTCGCTCGGGTCGGGGTTGTGCTCCAGCAGCGCGTAGGAGGTCATCAACTGCCCGGGGATGCAGAAGCCGCACTGCACCGCGCCGTACTTGATGAAAGCATCCTGCAGCGGGTGCAGCCTGCCGGCGGCGTCCTTCTGAGCCAGCCCTTCCACCGTGGTGATGTGCTTGCCGTGCGCCTTGACGGCCGGGTAGTTGCACGAGAGCACCGGCTCGCCGTCGATCACCACCGTGCAGGCGCCGCATTCGTCTTCGTTGCAGCCCACCTTCACGCCGGTCAGGCGCAGGCGCTCGCGCAGCAATTCGGCCAGCATTTCGCCTTCCACCGGCTCCACCGATACGGCCTGGCCGTTGACAACAAACTCGATCATTTTCACGCTCATCACAGCACCTCCATGCTCCCGGCGCGCAGCCAGGCCTTCTCCAGCACCTCTAAGAGCAGCACCCCCACCAGGTGCGTGCGGTATTCCGCCGTGGCCCGCCGCGGGCTGGTGCGAAACTTCATCGTCTCGCGGATCAGTTGGACTGCCTCCGCCGTAGTATCCTCCGAATAGGTCTTCCCGCCCAGGAACTCCTCCACCTGCCGGGCGCGCTGCGGTGTGGGGCCGGCCGGGCCGACCGCGATGCGCGCGCACTCGATGCGTTCGCCGCTGCGCTGCAGCCAGACGGCCATGTTGAGGATGGGCAGCGCCACCCCTTGCGGGCGCATGATGCGTGAAAAAGCCGAAGCCTGCCCGGTTTGCCGCAGCGGCAAATAGAAACCGGTCAGGATTTCATTGTTTTCGGTCAGCACGGACTTTCCCAGCCCGCGGAACAGCTCCAGCAGCGGGATCAGCCGGATGCCGTTCGCGCCGGCCGCTTCGGCCACGGCGTCCATCGCCGCCAGCGAGATCATGCCATCGGCGGCCGGCAGGGCGTGCGCCACGTTGCCGCCCAGCGTGGCGGTGTTGCGCACCTGCGGCCCGCCGATTAGCCCGCACGCCTCCACCACGGCCAGGGCGTGTTTGCGCACCAGCGGGTGTTCGACGATGCGCGCCACCGGCACGCCCGCGCCTATGAACAACTGCCCGCCGCGCTCTTCCAGCCGCTGCAGGTCGGGGATGGTGGAAACATCCACCAGGGTATGCACCGGTTCATGCCGCCCCTGCTGCAATTCCAGCAGCAGGTCGGTGCCGCCGGCCACCGGCCGGGCTGAACCGCCGGCATGTGCCAGCGCCTGGACCGCTTCGTCGATGGTGGCTGCCAATACATAATTCGACCAGAGTTTCATATCGCTCTCTCCTAAAAATCTGGTGGTGGCGCTTTTCGACGGACTCTCTCAGCCCGACGCCGGCAGGGTGGATTCCCTGGCCGACCATCAATTGGATCTACCTGTTAAGCCGTTTCCACCCCCGCCATCATCAGGCCAAGCCGGTCAGGAGTGGCATCTTTGCTGTCCACAATTCCTATTATACGGCCTTCGTACATGACCGCAATCCGGTCCGAAAGGGCGCGGATTTCGTCCAAATCTTCCGAGATGAGCAGCGTGGCGGTGCCGCACAGGCGCTGCTCGAGCAGCCGCTGGTGAATGTATTCCGACGCGCCGATATCGACGCCGCGGGTGGGCTGCGAGGCAATCAGCACCGAAGGGCAGCGGCTCAGTTCGCGGCCCAAAATCAGTTTCTGGATGTTGCCGCCCGAAAGGTTCTTGACGGGCGTATCCAGGCTGGGAGTTTTCACGTTGAAATCGCTGACAATTTTGCCAACCTGCTCGCGGATGGCTTTGAAATCCAGGAAAGTGTGCCGCGAGTACGGCTTTTTGCCGTGATCGGCCAGAATCATGTTGTCGGCCACACTAAATTCGCGGATGGCGCCTTCCTTCATGCGCTCCTCCGGGATGTACGACTGCCCGACGTTAATATGCTGCAGCGGAGAGCCGTTGGTGACCTCTTTGTCGTTGAGAATGATGCGGCCCTGGCGCACCGGGCGCATGCCCGCCAGCGCCTCGGCCAGTTCACGCTGGCCGTTGCCCGAAACCCCGGCCAGCCCCAAAATTTCGCCGCCGCAGATCTCCAGGCTCACGCCGTCCACCGCGTCTTTGCCGCGGTCGCCGCGCACGTGCAGGTCCTGGATGCGCAGGCGCACCGGACCGGCTTCCACCGGCGGGCGGTTGTATTGCAGAATCACCGGTCGGCCCACCATCATCTGCGCCAGTTCCACCCTGGTCACGTTTTCGTTGGGGCGCGTGCCGGCGTTTTTACCGTCGCGCAGCACGGTGATGCGGTTGCTGATGGCCAACACCTCGTTGAGCTTATGCGAGATGAAGATCAGCGCGTGCCCTTCCGAGGCCATGCGTTTGAAGGTGACGAAAAGATCGTCCACTTCCTGCGGGGTCAGCACGGCGGTGGGTTCATCCAACACCAGCAGCGACGCGCCGCGGTAGAGCGCCTTGATGATTTCAATGCGCTGCTGCTCGCCGACGGCCAGTTGCCAGACGTACGCGCGCGGGTCCACCTTCAGGCCGTACTGCTCGCCCAATTCCAGAACCCGTTTTTCCACGCGGTCCAGGTCCAGCACCGGACCGCGTGACGATTTGAGCCCCAGTGCAATATTCTCAACCACCGTCAGGCCGGGTACCAGCATAAAGTGCTGATGGATCATGCCGATGCCGGCGTTAATCGCATCCTGCGGCGAATTGAAATGCATTTCCTTGCCGTCAATCAGGATCTTGCCTTCGTCCGGCTTGTACATGCCGTACAACTGGCGCATCAACGTCGATTTTCCGGCGCCGTTTTCACCCAACAGGGCATGCACTTCGCCCGTGCGCACGTCAAAATCAACATGGTCATTCGCCAAAACGCCCGGAAAGCGCTTGACGATGCCCTGCATGCGCATCTCTTCCAGGATGGGTCGGCCGGAGGAAAGGTAACGTGTCATGGGTCAGCTTCCAGGTAGGGTGCGGAAAATGAATCGTTGAAAGGGTTCGTCAGGCCCGTTCCCCGGAGCCCATACAAGCCCCGGGGAAGGGCATAAGTTACCAGGATGGCTTAGGGAGCAATCGCTCCGTCGTTGATGGCCGCAATGGCAGCATCGGCGGCAGCCTTCACTTCCGCCGGAACGGTAATAGCCGGGTTATAGGCGATCACCAGGCCGCCGTTCTTGAAGGTCAGGGTGTAGCCCTTGCCGCCCATCACGCCCGCCTTGACGCTGGCAATCATATCCTTGATGATGCCGGTCCAGTCATACACCTGGCTGGCGATGACGGCCTCGGGGGCCAGGCTGGTCTGATCCCACTGCGTGCCGAACCAGAACGCGCCCTTGTCCTTGCAGATGCCGATGGCGCCCACCACCGATTGCGACGAGCCGGTGAGCATGTCAGCGCCGGCGGCGATGTGGGTTTCAGCCGCGGTGGCCATCAATGAAACGTCCGAGAAGGAGCCGGTGTAGGTGACGCTGACCTGGGCATCGGGTTTGGTGGCCAGAACGCCCTTCTGGAAGCCTTCGATGTACAGCTTGGCATCGCCGGCATCCACCGGGCCGGTCTCGCCGATGATGTTGGACTTCGACATCATCGCCGCCACCACGCCCAACACGTAGCCGCCTTCCTGGGCTTCAGCCTGGTAAGCGAACACATTGTTGATGCCTTCCGCCTGGAAGGTATCCAGCGAGGTGCCCCAGGCAAACGCGGTCTTGGGGAAGTCGGGGGCAATTTGCTGCAGCGAGGTGCCGTACTGCGAACCGTGCGCAATCACCAGGTTGTAACCCTTGCTGGCATAGTCGCGAATGGCAGCCGCGGCATCCGGAACTTTGAACATGTTCTCGGAATAGGCGATTTCCATGGCGCTTTCGCCGCCCATTTCAGCCTGGACCTTTTTCAGGCCTTCGTACATCGACTGGCTGAAGGCCATGTCGGTGATCGAGCTGGGCATGACGATGGCGACTTTGAACACCGTGCTGGGCACTTCGGTGGCCTGGGGGGCGCAGCCGGCGACCAGCATCGCCGCCAGGACGATCAACACCACGATACGCGAAAACTTGGAATTCATTGGTTCTCCTCCATTACGTCAATTGGATACGGTATGAAACGGATGGATACTCAAAGCAGTTGGTTGCAATTGATCCAGTCCACATCCTCCTTGCGATTAATTTTCACCGCGCTCATAGGGCTTCGAAAGAGCCGCCGGCCCCTGCGCCCGCTTGGTGGCAAAAGCCAGGGCGAGAATGGTGAGCACATACGGCATCATGATGGCAAAATCGGAGGGGATATTGATTCCCTTCACCTGGATCCACAACTGGAAGGCATTGACAAAGCTGAAGAGCAGCGCGCCGCCCATCACGCCAAGGGGCCGCCAACCGCCAAAATAGACCAGCGCCACGGCGATGAAGCCCATGCCGTTGGTCATGTTTTCCTGGAACAGGTTGATCAATGCGATGGAAAGCGACGCTCCCGCGATGCCGGCCAGCATGCCGCCCAGGCACACGCAGAAGTAGCGCACGCGCGTAACGTTGACGCCCAGCGTGTCGGCCGCCTGCGGGTTTTGCCCCACCGCGCGGATTTTCAGGCCCAGCGTGGTCTTGTTCAACACCCAGGTCGAAAGCGGCACCAGCAGGAAGGCGGCATACACCAGCAAGTTGTGATTGAACAGCGATTCGCCCACGTAGGGGATATCGGCCAGCAGGGGGATGCGCACGGCTTTGAACCCCTCGATCGATTCGACCCCACCCATGGTGGTCTTGAACAGCAGGCTGGAAAGCCCCAGGCCAAACAGGTGCAGGCCGATGCCGCTGATGCCCTGTTCGGCCTGCATGGTGATGCTGATGAAGGACATCAGCAGCCCCATCAGGATGCCCACCACGGCCGCGGCCAGCAACCCCAGCCACGGGCTGCCGGTCTTCATGCCCACGTAAAAGCCGCTGAACGCGCCCATCAGCATAATGCCTTCCACGCCCAGGTTCAGCACGCCGGAACGCTGCGCGAAGGTCTCGCCGATGGCGGCAAACAAATACGGCGTCGCCAGGCGGATGCCTGAATAAAGAATGCCCACCAATACCGGAAGTGTAAACAGTTCAGCCACGGGTTTCCCTCCGATGGGCACGCCGACGCGAGATGACTTGAGAGCCAACCACGAGCAGCACCACCAGGCCCAGGAGCGTATCAATCAATGCGGAAGGCACCTGCACGGCGCGCTGCATTTTATCCGCGCCTACCAGCAGGCCGCCAAACAGAACCGAAGCCGGGATGCTGCCCAGCGGGTGCAAACTGCCAAACAGCGCGGCCACAATGCCCGAAAAACCGTAACCGCTGGCCAGGTTTTCCATCATGCGGTGCTGCACGCCCATCACTTCAATCGCCCCGGCCAGCCCGGCGAACGCGCCGCCCAGGATGAGCGACAGGGCCTGGTAGAACGGCACGTTGATGCCGGCATATTTGGCCGCGTCACGGTTTAAACCCACCGCGCGGATGCGGTAGCCGATGGTGGTGCGCCACAGGAAGATGAAGACCACCACGGCCAGCACCACGGCGATGATGGCGCCGGAATGCAGCAGCGTTTGCGGCACCAGGCGCGCCAGCCACACCGAACGCGGCAGCAGCGCCGACTGCGCGATGCGCGTGCCCGCTTCGATCTCCTTGGGGTCGATCATCGGCCCGCGCAGCAGGTAGTTGGAAAGCTGCACCGCGATGGCATTCATCATCACGGTGCTTAAGATTTCATTGACCCCCAGCCTGGCCTTCAGGATGCCCGGCACGCCGCCCCACATGGCGCCGGCCAGCACGCCGGCCAGCATGCACAGCGGCAGCAGCACCAGGCCAGGCCATTCCTTGAAGCCCACCGCCACGGCCGTTGCCGCCAGCGCGCCGACAATGATCTGTCCCTCGCCGCCGATGTTGATCACCCCGCCGCGGAACGCGATGCACACGCCCAGCCCCACCAACAGCAGCGGGGTGGCTTTGACCAGCGTCTGCGTCAGGCCCGAAACATCGCCAAACGCCCCTGCGATCATCGCGCCGTAGGCCTCAAGCGGGTTGGCGCCCAGGGCCAACAGCATCATCGCGCCAATCAAAAATGCAACCGGTACGGCCAACAGGGGCAGGAGCGCCTCAAACACCTTGTTCAAAACTCGCTTCATACCCGCACGGTCTGCCATAAATATAGAGGTATCCTTTCGATGCGTCGCGTGGATAACGATCTGGAAAGTCGAAAACGATAAGCTGTTCAGTTGAAAGAGGTGTTTGGAAAAAAACGCTCCCCAGTGTAAACAATTCAGGGGAACTTAATTGTCAGATGACTGACAATATAAGTTTATATGAAAATTGAAAAAAAACCAAGTGACAATTTTCAAAATTATTGTATTACAGACCCTTCAAATGAGAAAGTAGAGAATCTCATAAATCCGGTGAAATTAATCCTCACCGGCCCCGATTCCTGCGATTTCTCCCAACCCTCACGGGTCCGGGCAGCGAGTGAAGCGCGCGTGGAGAGGACCGCGGCGAATATGGGGCCGATTTTCCCCGATCTCTATGGGTTTTTGTCAAAGATTGGTGCTTGACATAGAACGTATTTTCGTGTTATTATACGCATAGCACAAATGACCGATCATTGCGAAGCAGGCCAAGGAGGTTGAGGATGGCGCGAAGAAGTGAAGGCTTAAGCGACCGGCACCGCCGGATCATGGAGTTCCTGACGACGTTTTCGGAGCAAAACGGCTACTCCCCATCCATCCGTCAAATCGGCGACCACATCGGCGTCAAATCCACCTCGCTGGTCGATTACTATCTCAATCAACTCGAAGAGATGAGTTATATCACCCGCGAAGGGCGCGTCTCGCGCTCCATCCGCGTGCTCAAGCCGATGTACGCCGGCGTGGCCGGCAAGGTCAGCGGCGCAGTGCGCAAGGCGGCCGGCAACCTGAGTGAATTGATTCAGATCCCGATCATGGGCCGCATTATCGCCGGCGCCCCCATCCCCGTGCCATCCTCCGACCTGGCCTACTTTGACTCTGAAACCAGCGTGGAAATGGCGCGCAGCCTGCTGCCCGCACGTGAAAAGCCCAGCGAACTGTTCGCCCTCGAAGTGCAGGGCGATTCGATGATCGACGCCATGATCAACGACGGCGACATCGTCATCCTCAAGCCCGCCCAGGCCGCCAACAACGGCGACATGGTGGCCGTGTGGCTGGACGATCGCGACGAAACCACGTTGAAGTATTTCTTCAAGGAAAACAACCGCATCCGCCTGCAACCCGCCAACCCCACCATGGCCCCCATTTATGTTGACAACCCCGACGCGCTGCGCATCATGGGCAAGGTGGTCATGGTCATTCGCCAGGTGGGAACCGCGCTCTAGCCTGCCTGCTTTCTCAAGCCTACCCGACCTCAAGGGCCCCGGTCAGCCCTTGAGGTCTTTATTATCCCTGCTCGCCGATCGCGCTTCCCGCACCCGCGCATACTCATTGCCCTGCGCTTAAACCAAGACAGCCCGGATTGCTCCAGGCTGTCTTGTGGGTGCGTGAAGTCGAAATTACGCGACGTCGACGACTGCGCCAGCGGCCTCGAGTTTGGCCTTGGCATCGGCGGCGGCGGCTTTGCCAACGCCCGTCAGGACTTTGGCGCCAGCGGTTTCGGCCATGGTCTTGGCTTCCACCAGACCCAGGTTGGTCAACTGGCGGATCACCTTGATGGTCTCGATCTTCTTGGGGCCGGCGTCGGTCAGGACGACGTCGAATTCGGTCTTCTCTTCAACCGGCTCGGCG
>CALMIB010000230.1 GCA_937863945.1 uncultured Longilinea sp. | reverse complement strand
CGCGGAATTCCGCCCGGCTGGCCCAAAGGCAAGCGCAGAGCGCCCAAACCCCATTTGGTATGGTGCTGTTTCAGCCTGACTGGAAAATCAGGTTACTGACGTTTGTCTAAACTCGAATTAAAAAGTGAAACCCGGAATCTCAGGCTAGATTCCGGGTTTATGCTCAACACGAGATTATTCAATCATGTCGCGAATCATGGCATGCTCATTCGCCTTGCTTGTGTTTTAATTGCTCATTAATTTTCTTTGCTATAGATTTGTTGTATAGATAAAACACAGTCCAAATCAGAAAAGAAAAAGCTATTGCTATGCCTATGTAGAGCATTGTCGCGCCAGTACCAGACTCCACGGGTATCCATCCTGCATAAGAAGCAGTGATAAAGAATACGACAAATCCGATGCCCATGTGAATTAAAACCTGTAACCACATTGCCAGGCGTTCGTTTTCATACACCATTGATGGCAGAACAAATCCCACGCCAACCAGCATTCCGCAAATCATCTGGGTTGTGAATTCCGTGCCGGTCATCGCAAAAAACGCCTCTCCGCTAATCGCTATTCTGACCAACAAGATGATCACAGCTATGGTACATCCCATTGCAATCCCCAGTAAGGTGAGAAAAATTGCCTTTTTCATAGTAAAACCTCCTAGATTCCTAAATACTTTTTTAATTGTGGAAGATACTTGCGGGAAATAAAATCCTTACTGCCATTCTTCAGCAGGATCATCATCATCCCGTTGAACGCTGGTTCGACATAGTCGATCATCCTCAGGTTGATGATGGTGGATTTTGAGATACGTAGGAACCCATTTCCCAGCAAGGCTTCCATTTCATACAAACGCTTGTCCGAGATATATCTACGGTCCTTGTTGTAAACTACCACATCCTCATTTTCCGTGCGGATCATATAGGTCTCTTCCGGCGTCAGCACAATGATCCGCTCGCCGTCTGCCACGGTAACTATAGGCTCCTGGATCTCTAAAATGGAACGTATCTTCATTACTTCTCCTGTTATCGCGTTTGTATAGATAACCGCATAAGGCTCCTTGATTTCTGCAAACACTTTTATCTCAACCCTCACGATTCATCGCCTCCTCGTTGTTTTCTTTCGACATCTTCAGTATAGCGTGTTGATATTCCCTTGTCAGTAAAAAACAGTAAGTGGTCAATTTTGGCACATGACCTGCAGAAAAGCATTAGCAAGATATCTCGTTTCTTTGCTGTTTTTAGTCAACCTGGAAATGTAGCACCTGAGTTTATCATTTACTCCAGAATTCACTGATTTTGATCTCAATTTATGGATTTATGGGACACTAACCGGGATTGGGGATGGACAGACCCATCTTCCATCGTAAGCGGGATGCCATTGAAGCACACCTGACGATCGTGCTGGCAGTGTTAGCCATCAGTAGGAATATTGAGAGTTTGACTGGAGTCAGCATCAAACAGTTTGTAAAGTTGCTGCGCCCAATCCGTTCTGGCATTGTGATCATCAATGAGAGAGAAATACTGGCCGAACCTGAAATCCCTGAACAGATGAAAATCTTGCTAAAACACCTTACTCCAGGACACTAAAATGATAAACTCAGGAATTAAAAACGCCGTCCATCACTGGACGGCGTTTTTTTTACCGGGGTGGATTACAGGATGACTTCCACGCTGTCGCCAAGCCGGGCGCCCAGGCGGGCGGCGGCGCTGCCGTTGACTACGGCAATTTCGATATACCCTTCGCTGTCGACCACCGATACCAGATCGCCGGGCTGGCGCTGGCCGTAGGAGCCAAGGATGCCGTTGACTTCGGCACCCTTCAACCGGAGCGTCACGGCGCGCTGGCCGCCTAACTGATCAGCCCGCAGGTCGGTGGTCAGGTTGCCAAACGCATCGATGACGGTGATGTGCGCGACCCAACCGGCAGCGGTACGCTCGGGTTGGGGGAACGCCAGCCGGATGGGATCGGTGAGAGGCGTTCCTAACGATTCCAGCGGCACGCCGGATGCCAGGTGCGCCGCGGCGGGCGCGAAGATATCGCGGCCGTGGAAGGTGCGGCTGACGGCCGGCAGCCAGTATTCGGGCCTGTCCAGGTGAACAAACTGTACAGGCTGGCTGGCGTTTTCGGCATCCTGGATGAGGAAAGAAAACAGGCCGTTATCGGGGCCGACGAAAAACTGCTCGCCCAGGCGGGCCGCCATCGGGCGGCGCTGTGTGCCCACGCCGGGATCGACCACCGCCACATGCACGCTGCTGGCGGGGAAATAGGGCGCGGCGCGCCACAGGGCGACCGCCCCGGTAAAGATATCCTGCGGGGGAACGTCATGGGTGATGTCGGCAATTTGCGCGGCCGGGCAGATCTTCCAGATGACGCCTTTCATGGTGCCAACGAAGCCATCCTTCTGGCCGAAATCGGTGGTAATGGAAATTACGGGCATGATTACATCCTGTAGCGAGTAAATTGAACTTGATCCCCTGATTATATCAAGTAAGACCCCTGCACCTCGATGGTGTGAGCGGGACAAAAAAACCGCCGGGGCGGTTCAACCAGAAATTATAAAATCTTGGTGCCCCCAGAGGAATTCGAATCCTCGTTTTGGCCTTGAGAGGGCCACGTCCTGGGCCGCTAGACGATGGGGGCGGTAAGGAACGGCGAGATTTTATCATGCCTTGTACCGGGTGTCAACAAACTCGCGTTAGTTCACATAAAATGTTACTGAAATAGAATCGATAGGTCAAAAGAAA
>CALMIB010000229.1 GCA_937863945.1 uncultured Longilinea sp. | reverse complement strand
CCTTATGACGCCATCGTCCTATCCGCCGGAGAAAACCGCCGGACCGCCCTGCTGAGCCAACTGGAAATTGGCGCCATCGTGCGGATCAACCAGGAAATCACCAGCCTGAGCCGCGATTGTACGACGGCTCGATCCTTACCGTGGACGAAAGCTTACTCCAGTCTCGGGGCGGCCTTTCACCTGTTGGAAGGCGGGGCGGCTTTCGTGCCCGCCCAGGATACCACCCGCGCGCCGCGCACAGCCATCGCCCACGACGACAATTTTATTTACTTGATCGTGGTGGACGGCCGACAGCCCGATTTCAGCATCGGCATGACCTTCCAGGAACTGGCCGATTTTATCCAAAACGATCTGAATATTCAAGATGCCGTCGCCCAGGACGGCGGCGGCTCATCCACCATGGTGGTTAACGGTAACGTGGTCAACCGGCCCAGCGATATCTGCAATTTTCTATTCCTTCCGATGGTCATCACCACCGGTAACCAGACCATCACAAAACCCATCCCCGCCTTGGAGGAAAATTTCGAACCATCCTCGCGCCTGCAATACGGCTGCGAGCGGCGCGTGGCCAACGCTTTCATGATCGCGTCCGTCTCGCCCAGGGAAGCGTCCAGCCTGTTCCTCTCAGGCGATGAGGTTTTTACAATCCAGGATGCCTTGCTGCGCCAGGGACCCGGCACGAATTACCCGGCTTTCGGCGTGGTCGCCGCAGGCAGTTTTGGCAAAATCCTGGAGGATGTCAACGGTCTGGACGGTGTCCGCGCCAAGGGTACGAATTGGTGGAAGGTGAATTTTAACGGCGCGGTGGGATGGGTGGCCGAAGGAACCATCGACGCGCTGTTGCCGCGCTTTGTGATCAAGATCCCATATTAACCCACTTTTCGCGTCATCGCCCGGGGCATCCAAAACGCCATCAACACAGCCGCCACCAGCGCCAGCCCGCCGCCAAACAGGAACGGCGCCGACGGGCCGAATCCCGGCCACGCGCCGGCGCCCTGCCAGAGCAACCCCGCAATGAGCGAAGCCGGGAAGTCGAGAATGCCCAGTATGCCGTTATACGTGCCGTATGCCGTGCCGCGCAAATTTTCGGGCACCAGGTCGGCGATCATGGCTTTGGTCGTGCCGTACGCCAGACCGTAATAGAATCCATACAAAATATATAAAACCACCACATGCCAGGCTGCCTGGGCAAAAGCGAACCCCAGGTAAATCAGGCCGTAAACGACCCAACCGCCAATGATGATCTTCTTGCGGTCGATCCGGTCGGAAATCCGCCCGGCCGGCGCTGAAACCAGTGTGTACACCAGGTTGAACGCCGCCAGCATGGCCAGGATGCCCATCACGCTGAGGCCGCGTTCCTGTGCGCGCAGCACCAGGAAGGCATCCGATGAGTTGCCCAGGTCAAAAATTCCGACAATCACCATGAAAACGATAAAGGGTTTTCCCAGCGACTTGAAGGCAAATTTCGGCAAATCCTGTTGGCCTTTTATGGACACATCCCTGGCGCCGATGGCCAGCGAGAGCACGGCCAGCACGGCCGGGATCAGGGACAACAGGACAATCAAGCGGAAGGTATCCAGGTTGAGCGCCTGGGAATTCTTCTGCAGCAGCCAGACCACCAGCAGCGCGATCAGAATGCCCAGCATAGCACCGGCTGTATCGGCCGCGCGCTGAAAACCGAAAGCAAACCCGCGCTGTTTCGGTTCGATCGAATCCGCCACCAGCGCATCGCGGAGCTGTCCGGATGCCTTTGCCAATGCGATCTGCCCAGCGCGCGCCCGCGATGGCGCCAACGCTGCTGGTGAACAGGAAAAACGGCTTTGCCAGCGCCGATATGCCATACCCGGCCACGGCGATCCATTTTCGGCCGCCGAGCCTATCGGACAACCAGCCGGAAAACAGCTTGAGAACACTGGCCGTCGCCTCAGCAATGCCCTCAATTACGCCAATCAACCCGGTGCCGACGCCCAACACATTGGACAAAAACAGCGGCAGGATGTTGATGACCATTTCACTGCTGATATCCATAAAGAAGCTGGTCAGACTCACTGCCCAGACGTTTCGAGGCAGTTTCTTCAGGGTCATTTTTTCGCCATCAGGAGAGGTCGTGGTTGATTCTTTCATATTCCCTCGTGCATATATTTGTGTCAGATGATTTTACTCCAGAAACCGCGCGGTGATATAAACAAACAGCTAACAACCGCAACACGCGAATGGAACCACGCTTAACAATGTGAGGGCTGATTATCAGGTAAAATAGAAACATGAACGGAAAGGGAAGGGAAGGGAAGGGAAGGAATTTATGGCGAAAAGACGCATCGGAATTCTCACCGCTGGGTCGGATAGCCCCGGCTTGAATGCAGCCATTCGAGCCATCGGCAAGGCTGCTCTCAGTGAAGGCTTCGAGTTAATCGGGTTCCAGGATGGTTTCACCGGCCTCCTGCAAAACCACAGCCTGCCCATCGAAGCGGCCTTCCTATCGAACATTCTCACGAAAGGCGGCACCGTGCTGGGAACCAGCAAAGACCGCCCGCACGAAATGGAAGAGACCCACGGCCCGCAGCACGTCCAATCCGCCATCGATACCTACCATTCACTTAAATTGGATGGGTTGGTTTGCCTGGGCGGGCGGGATACGCAAAACAGCGCGCATTTTTTGCAGGAACGCGGGCTCAACATCATATCCCTACCCAAATCGATCGAAAACAACATCGCCACAACCGAGCTCACCATCGGTTTTGATACCGCGCTGGGGATCGCGTCCGAAGCGATCGACCGGCTGCACAGCACCGCGCACGCCAATCACCGCATCATCATTGTTGAAATCACCGGCCACACCGCCGGATGGTTGACTCTGGGCGCCGGCATCGCCAGCGGCGCGGACGTGATTCTCCTGCCGGAAATCCCTTATGACATGCAAAGCGTCGCCAATGCCATCCTCAAACGCAGCCAGGCCGGCAAACGCTTTTCACTGGTGGCAGTCGCCGAAGGGTCACGTTCCAGGGACGATGTGGCTTTCTATGAACGCAGCCTGAGCCTGAACGCCAGCCGCCGCAGCGGGCAGGACGCCAAAAAGGTGGCGGCGCGCATCAACCGGCTGGAGTCGCAGTTCACCGGCAACACCATGATGCTGGCCAGCCAGTTGGAACAACTGACCGGGCTCGAAACGCGCACCACCATCCTGGGTTACCTCCTGCGCGGCGGATCGCCTTCCGCCACCGACCGCGTCCTGGCTACCCAGTTTGGAACGGCTTGCGTATCCTACATCGAAAAAAACCATTACGGGGTCATGCTGGCCCAACAGGCCGGCAAAATCACCGCCGTGCCGCTATCAGAAGTCGCCGGGAAGGACAAGCCCATTCCCGCCGATCATCCCTGGCTGGCCGGCGCGCGGCGCATCGGCACCAACCTGGGCGATTGATCCGCCCGGGCAACCCTTTACAGGTGACTTGTGTACTTACCGACAACAGCCGAAGAATTCAAGCAGTTGGGCTGGCCGCCGGCCGATATCTTGCTGGTCAGCGGCGACAGCTATATTGACAGCCCCTTCATCGGCACCGCGGTGATCGGCAAGGCGCTCGCGCAGGCCGGCTTCAAGGTGGGCATCATCGCCCAGCCGGATCTCAACACGTCG
>CALMIB010000228.1 GCA_937863945.1 uncultured Longilinea sp. | reverse complement strand
TCTCCTGGCAATCCCTCGGCATATCCGCCGCCGAAAGTGCGCCGGCTGCCGAAGAAACCGTCGGGGCAGCGCCATTTGCCGGCGGTGATTTACCAGATTGGCTCGACCAATCAGGCAGTGAGAAGCCGCGCTATGCCTTCGACCAGGACCTGATCCCACCGGCTGAACCGGCTGGCGAACAGCAACCCGCAATGCCTTTCCCGCAAAGTGGATTGCCCGACTGGCTGGATGAAAACGGGCTGGCGCTCCCCGCTGCTGAAGCGGCCGGCGAAGCGCTGCCCGCCGAAGCCGACGACCAGAACCTGGAAGCCGCCGAACTTCCCAGTTGGCTGCAATCCATGCGCCCCATTGAAATGGTTGCGCCCAAATCCGTTTCCGCCGAAGATAAGAAGACGGAAAAAGCCGGTCCGCTGGCCGGACTTTCGGGCGTGCTGCCATCGGAAGATTTGGTCGGGCAATACATCAAACCGCCGCTGTACTCGGTCAAACTGCGCGTCAGCGAAAAGCAGCGCGTCCACGCCTCCTTGATCGAAAGCCTGATCAACGAGGAAAGCCAGCCCCGGGTGGTTTCAGCCGAACGGAGTGAAGCACCCCAACGGGTGCTGCGCTTCCTGGTAGCCGCCGTTTTAATCCTGGCCGTCCTGCTGCCCATGCTGAATTTCCTCCCAGCGCTTCCCACGGCGTCCATCCTGCCGCAGGAATTGATCGCCTTTGAGGCAACCCTGTCAGACGAGACCGTGCTTCCACGCGGATCCGCCGTGCTGTTGGCATTGGAATATGAACCCGGCCTGTCCGGCGAAATGCAAACCGCCTCCGAGGCTGTGATCCGCCAGCTTGCGGCGAACGATGTACGTCTGACGGTAATTTCCACATCGCCCACCGGCCCCATCCTGGCCGAATCGCTGCTGGCGAAAGCCGGGATGGATCCGGCTTTTGTGGTCAACCTGGGCTACCTGGCCGGCGGGAGCACCGGTATGCAAAGTTTTGGTCTTGCACCGGTGCAGGCAGCTCCGGCCACCCTGCAGGGGCAGCTTGCACCGTGGAACAGCGGCACACTGGCCGGAGTCACCCGGCTGAGCGATTTCAACGCCGTGGTTGTCCTCACGGACGACCCCGACAAGGGGCGTAACTGGGTCGAACAGGTGCAACCCGCGCTGGGCGGCAAGCCGCTCCTGATGGTTTCCAGCGCCCAGGCAGCCCCGCTGCTGCTCCCCTACTATAACTCCGGGCAGGTTCAGGGCATCCTTTCGGGCATCACCGGCGCGGCGGGTTACGAATCGCTAACGCAAAGCAGCGGTACCGCTTCGCTGCTGCGCAGCTCCTACCAGTATGGCATGCTGGTGACCGCGCTGCTGATCCTGGCGGGCAGTCTGATCACCGGAATCATCACATCCATCACCCGCGGCAAAGCGGAAAAAGAGGCCTAAGGCATGCCAAGCGCTGATCTTATCTGGACGATCGTAGGCTTTGTCCTCACTTTGCTCATCCTCAGCCACATCCTAGGAGATAATCCGCTGTTCAGGATCGTCTCTTACCTCTTCGTTGGGGTTGCCTCCGGCGCGGTGGCTGTGATCGCGATCTATCAGGTCATTTGGCCCAAGCTGATCCTGCCCATTCTGCGCGGCGACTATTTGACCATCATCCCGCTGGTGCTTTCGCTGCTATTGGTCGCCAAATTATTCCCGCGCTATTCCGCGGTGGGCAATTTCACCATGGCTTACCTGGTTGGCGCGGGGGCCGCCGTGGCCGTGGGCGGCGCGGTGATGGGAACGCTGATTTCCCAATCGCGCGCGCTGATCACGCCCTTCAACCTGTCCAGCGCCGTTCAATCCGGCAGCCCGGTGATGCAAATTGTCGAAGGTGCGTTCATCCTGATCGGCACCCTGGCAACCCTGTTTTATTTCCAGTTCAGCGCAAAGGTTCAGGCGAACCAATCGGTCAAACGGCCGGCTTTCGTCGAAACCGCCGGCAAACTGGGTCAGGGCTTTATCGCCGTGACATTTGGCGCGCTGCTGGCTGGCGTGTTTGGTTCCGCCATCGCCGCGCTGGTCGAACGCCTGGCATTCCTCTTGACTGCATTCCGGTTCTGATACTGTCATGACAACTTCACTCGTTGACTCTGAATCAATACTTGTCCTGGACATCGGCACGCTTCACACCCGCGCCCTGTTCTTCGATGTGGTGGACGGCCAGTACCGTTTCGTGGCCTCAGCTTCAGCCCCGACAACCGCTGAAGCGCCCTATCATGATGTGCGCGAGGGGGTTCACACGGCCGTTTTGCAGCTTCAGGAGATCACCGGGCGCATTTTTATGGATCTGGAAGCCCGCCTGATTGTGCCCACACAGGCTAACGGTGACGGCGCTGATCGCCTGCTGATCGTTTCCTCGGTTGGCCCCGAATTGCGCATCGTGACGCTTGGATTGCTGGATGAGGTCTCCGTAGAAAGCGCGAACCGGTTGGCCAACTCGGTTTGCGGCAGAGTGGTGGAGTGCATCGGTTTAAATGACCGCCGAAAAGCGGAAGTTCAGATGGATGCCATTCTGCGAGCCTCGCCGGATCTGATTGTGTTGGCCGGCGGCACCGAACGGGGCGCCACGCGCTCAATTGGCAGGCTGGTCGAGCTCATTTCGCTGGTTTGCCGCGTGACGCCGCTGGAAAAGCGCCCGCAAATCCTTTTTGCCGGCAACCAGGTGCTGGCGCGAAAAATCAAGGAAATCCTGGAAAAACAGGCGCCCACCCAGGTGGCGCCCAATATCCGTCCATCCATCGACATCGAAGATCTCAGCCCGGCGCAGCAAGTGCTCGGGCAAATGGTCATGAAGATCCGCGAGACCCAGATCGGCGGCATTCAAACGCTGGCCGCGAACACCAACCTGCCGCCCGTGTCCACATCGCAGGCTTTTGGCCGCATGATCCGATTCCTCAGCCAGGTGTACGATCCGCAGAAGGGCGTATTGGGCGTGGACGTGGGTTCTGCCTGGACGACGCTGGCGGTCGGCCAGGGCGGCAAACTGACCCTGGACGTGCTGCCGTATGGCAGCGGGCACGGCCTTGGAAAGGTGCTCCAGCAATCGCGCATCGAGGAAATCGAGACCTGGTTGAGCGTGCATGTTCCTCAAGATGAGCTGCGGGATTACCTTCACCAGAGAAGCATCTTCCCGCAAATCGTCCCGACCACTCACGAAGCCCTGGCGATCGAGCAAGCCATGATGCGCCAGGTGCTGCGCCTGAGCACCGCTCATTTACAAACGCAGCATCCCGGATTAAATCATTCCTATGAACCCATCGTCATCAGCGGCGGTTTTTTCTCGCAGCTTCCGCTGCCCGGCCAGGCCATGCTGGCGGCGCTCGACGGCATCCAGCCATTGGGCATTGGCATCATCCTGCGCGATACGCACGGCCTGCTGGCGGCGATGGGCGCCATCGCCCCGGTGAATTCCATATTGCCGGTCCAGGTGCTCGAATCCGCCTTTGAAAACCTGGGCACGGTGATCAGCCCGGTCAGCGATTCGCGCTACGGCACGCCGATCCTCAAGGTCCGGCTGGAAATCGAGCAGGGCGAAGAGATGAAACTGGAAGTGAAGCAAGGCGCGCTGGTCCGCTTGCCTCTGAAAGCCGGGCAGGTGGCGCGCATCCACCTCGAGCCGCTCAACCGCACCGAAATCGACCCGCGCCGGAAAAATGGCGGCAGCTTTAAGATCATTGGCGGGTTGTGCGGGGCCGTCATCGACGCGCGCGGGCGCACGCTTCACCTTCCCGAAGACGCTCCGCGCCGCCGGGACATGCACAAGAAGTGGCTGGCGACCATGACCAATTGAACCAACGTGGTACAAATGTTGCACCCCTGAGAAAAGAGCCATGATTGTACCTGTAACGCACATCTCTCCACTTATCACCATCCGGCGCTCCCGGCTTCTTCCAGAAAAGGGACAGGTCTTTGTACGCGCCGGCCAAAAAGTCACCGCCACGGATATTATCGGCGAGGTGCTTCTGCCGGGCGATCATCTGATCATTGATGTTCGCCGCGCGCTGGGGCTAAGTCGCCCCGGCGAAGCCGAAAAATTGATCGACCGCCATGCCGGGGAACGCCTGCAAAAAGGCGACATTATCGCCGAAACCTCCGGCATCCTTCCGCGTGTGGTCCGCTCCTCGGTTGACTGCCAGATCGTGGCAATTGCCAACGGCCAGGTCGTTATGGAAACCCAGCCCGTGAAACACGCCGTAAAAGCAGGCTTCAACGGCACCATTACCGAGGTCATGCCGGAGCGCGGCGCGGTCATTGAAACCAACGGCGTGCTGATACAGGGCGTGTGGGGCAATGGACAGGCCGATTATGGCCTGCTGCTGGTGCTGGCTAAGACGCCCGATGAGGAATTGACGCGTTCACGCCTGGATGTCAGCATGCGCGGAGCGGTCGTTCTGGCCGGCCACGCCGCCCAACCGGATGCTTTGCAGGCCGCCGCGGAACTGCCGCTGCGCGCGCTCATCCTGGCTTCCATGTCCGCCAATTTAATCCAACTGGCCGATTCACTGCCGGTTCCTATCCTGCTGATCGAAGGTTTTGGCCGCATCCCGATGAACGCGGCTGCGTTTGACTTGATCGCCAGCAATGAAAAACGCGATGTGTGCGTCAACGCCTGCGCCTGGAATCCGCTCACGGGCGACCGGCCGGAGATCATCATTCCCCTGCCTGCCGCCGGGCTGGACACACGGGAAACCGCGGAATTGGCGGCCGGAGCACGGGTGCGCATCCTCAGCCTTCCCTACCAGGGGCGCATCGGGACGGTGGTTTACGTCCGGCCAGGCATTTCCACGCTACCCAACGGGCTGCATGCCCAGGTGGCCAACGTTC
>CALMIB010000227.1 GCA_937863945.1 uncultured Longilinea sp. | reverse complement strand
ACTCGACCTTGAACGGACCGATCTGCACGCTGTCGCCGGCCTGCACGGTGCGCAGATCGGCTTTGCCGGCCATGCCGTAGCGGGCCAGTTTGGCCTCCAACAGGCCGATGGTGAGCGGCGTGGCAAAAATGGGCGCCTGGATTTCTTCCAGCACGTGGTGGATGGCGCCGATGTGGTCTTCGTGGCCGTGGGTGATGACGATGCCCACCACTTTGTTGCGGTTCTGCTTGAGGTAGGTGATATCCGGGATGATGTAATCGATGCCGAGCATGTCGTTTTCAGGGAACATCATGCCCGTATCGACGACCAGGATCTGGTCGTGATATTCATAGACCATCATATTGCGGCCCACTTCCCCTAAACCCCCCAGGGGAATGATGCGTAATTTGTTTTGCTTCATAATTCGTTCTTATGCCTTATCAATTTCAAAAAGTTCAGTTTAAAACACAGCCAGGCTGTGATCAAGTTCTGAGGGTCATTGCACGCAACGAAAAAACCCCGCTGAAGAAACCAGCCGGGGTTTTAGGACAATCCAAAGGCTTGCGTGCCTGTGTGTAACTGTACGACTTCAACCTGCGACCGGTTAACCGGTATTTTTCATTGCTGCGGAGAATTCTAGCATAGAAAACTGAGTTTGTCAAAAAACGCGCGGCCGGCAAAGATCAACGCGGCGGCGTGCGACGGGTGGTGCGGCGCGGCTTTTCAACGTCGCTGATGCGGTAGGCGGGCAGCAGGATGGCATAGATATCGCACAGGCGGCTGTCGAGCATGCGCGAGCGGATGCGCGGGTCGAGATCCTCCATTTTGGAGGAGGTGGTGATGACGGTTGGCAGGCGGGCCATGTAGCGGTGGTTGAAGAGCTGATACAGCTTTTCGCGCGCCCACGGGCTGGCGGATTGCGTTCCCAGGTCGTCGAGGATGAGCAGTTGCGCGTTTTTAACTTCCTCAAAGCGGCGGTCGTAGGAAACCGTGCTGCTGGGGCTGAAGGCCGCGCGCAGGTGGTCGAGCAGGTCGGGCACGACCACGAAAATGGGCTCCTCGCCCAGGGCTTTGCGGTAGTTGCCGATGGCGGCTGCCAGGTGGGTTTTACCGCAACCGTAATCGCCCATCAGCACCAGCCAGCCGCGCGGGTTCTCAGCGTATTGCTGTGCAGCGCGGAAAGTGGTTTCCAGGCTGCGCTGGCGCTCGGGATCCTGGCGTTCGTATTCGCGCAGGCTGAAGTTGCCGAAGGTGCGGTCGCTGAGCAGCGGCAGCGAAGAGATCTGCGGCTCGACCGAATCCTGCAGGGCAGTGCGGTAATCGGGCGCGTAAATGCGCACCGTGGTGACCAGGTCGGCATCCTGCAGGCGCGAGCGAATGCGCCCGTCGATTTCCTCCAGGCTCTGGTTGCTGGTGACCACCATCGACAGCTTGTTCACGTAGCGGTGGTTGATGATCTGGTAGAGCTTTTCCTGGGCCCAGGCGGTGGCATTCTGCGTGCCCAGGTCATCCAGCACCAGCAGGCGGATGTTGCGGATCTCTTCGAAGCGTTCCTCGAAGTTGGCGTCTGGCGCATCATAGGAAAAGCGCAGCCAGTCCAGCAGGTCGGGAACGGTGAGGAACAGGGTGGGCACGCCCAGGCCGACCGCGAAGTTGGCGATGGCGGCCGCCAGCTGGGTTTTGCAGCAGCCGTACCCGCCGGAGAGAAACACCCACCCGG
>CALMIB010000226.1 GCA_937863945.1 uncultured Longilinea sp. | reverse complement strand
ATTTCTCAATCGGGTATATGCAAATTCAACAGCGCTTACTGGTGCGCAAAGGTGAAACCCGTTTTGGCAGCATCGAAGAGTTAGCCGCAAACCCCGATTTTATCCTGGGGACGCAGGTCAATACCACCAACTACGAAACCGCCAAGGGTTATCTGCCTGAGGATCGCATCAAGGCGTTTGCCCCATTCCCCTTTGCCATTCAGGCGTTGCTTGCCGGCGACCTGGACGCAGTCATCATCGATGAAATCGTTGGCATGGGGTACCAGGGAACCAGTAAGGACCAGTTGGATTTCGTCGGCCCGTCGATATCCAGCGATGAGTTGGGATTTGCCTTCACCAAAGGCAGCGATCTGGTTGGCCCTGTCAACCAGGCGCTCGAAGCTATGAAGGCAGATGGAACGCTTGCAAAGTTGAACGTTAAATTCTTTGTACGTGGTTTTTCGATCAGCGTGCAATACATTCAATAAATCCAAGCATGTCTGCCGGGGCGGCATCAAATGCCGCCCCGGATCTTTATGGAGATGAGCATGTCCGTCAAATTGACAACCAATTCCGCTATTCCCATATCGCTCACCGCAATCCGGCGGCGCAAACAGCTGAGAGATTATCCCTGGTGGCTGGTGGGCATTCTGCTGGTTGTCCTGGGAACATTCACGCTGATCGTTACCGAGGATAATTTTCGCAATGCGTTCGCATTTATCAAAGCCGGCCTGGGTATAACCCTCTCCACCACATTAACTGCCTTTGGCATTGCGCTGGTCGTCGGCCTGCTGGCCGGGCTGGGCAGGATCTCCAGCAGCGTAATCATTAAAAATATTGCTACGTTGTATATCGAACTGATCCGCGGCATTCCCATGCTGGTATTGATCTTTTTTATCGCCATTGTCGCCGTGCCGGGTATGGTGAATGGTCTGAATGCGCTGGGCGAATCGCTCTCCAGGAATGGTTACCCGCTCCTGGCAGGTTTGTTTTCAAGCATACAAATCAAGGAAGTGCCCATGAATGTCCGCGCTATCACCGCGCTGGCAATCACCTACGGGGCATTCCTGGCAGAAATTTTTCGTGCGGGCATCGAATCAATTGGCAAGGGCCAGATGGAGGCCGCCAGGTCGCAGGGCATGAGTTACGTGCAGGCCATGCGCCACATCATCCTCCCGCAAGCCGTGCGCAATGTGCTGCCGGCACTGGGCAATGACTTCATCTCCATGCTCAAGGATTCATCGCTGGTTTCAGTGCTTGCGGTTCGGGATATCACCCAGGTCGCCCGCCTCTATACCGGTCAAACCTTCCAATATGTGGAAGCCTACACAACTCTGGCGGTGCTGTACCTGACCATGACCGTCATCCTCTCTCTGCTCGTGAAAACCATCGAAGGGAAATTGCGCCGTGATGAGCAATCCTGATCAACCCATGATCGCAATTCGTGATCTGTATAAGAGTTATGGCACGGTGGAAGCAGTCAAAGGCGTCAACCTGGCGGTGGAGCGCGGGAAGGTGGTTGTGGTCATCGGGCCGTCCGGTTCAGGCAAATCCACGCTGCTGCGTTGCATCAAC
>CALMIB010000225.1 GCA_937863945.1 uncultured Longilinea sp. | reverse complement strand
AATCCATACCGCGCCAGGGCACCGGCAGTTTCATAATCATCGGCGACATAACGGGTAAAAATACCGATATAGGCATATAAAATCAACGGAATGATTAATGTGACGATCAATACGCTGGCAAATCGCTGGTATTTTGTTAGCGGTAGCTTCATGCGATCGACTTTCTACGGTACAACTGATTGATCAAAGTCGGGCGGTATTTTACCGCAAGCCAATTGAACGTTGATGCCGCCGTTGTTGAATGAAAAAATTCCGTCGAATTTCAGGCGGGTATGCCCGAGCAGCACCGGATCAGACCCCAGAATGGCGGCATGCCAACCCGGGCAGGTTAACCGCAAGACTTTGCCGAATTGCTCATACAGGTTGCGCAGGTCGTGCGTGGAGCGCACGCGCACACCGTAAGGCGGATTGGTGACCACCCAGCCGGGCTGGTGCGGCGGTTGGATGGCTGAGACCGCCTGCTGGGTGAATTCGATTGCGTCCAGGACTCCCGCGCGGACAGCGTTTGCCCTGGCGGATTCAATCGCCCCGGCATCCCGGTCGGATGCCTGCAAGATCGGTCCGCCGGCCAGCACGGCCTGGTCGGCCTGGTCGAGCTGCGCCTGCCATTGGGCAAGATCGAAGTTGGGCCAATCCATAAAGGTAAACCGGCGCAGCCGTCCGGGTGCAATCTTTCGGGATAATAATGCGGCTTCAATGGGGATGGTGCCTGACCCGCAGAATGGGTCGAGCAGGGGGGATGCGCCGTCCCAGCCGGCGGCCATGAGCAACCCCGCCGCCAGCGTCTCGCGCAGCGGCGCTTTGGCCACTGCTTTGCGATAACCGCGGCGGTGCAGGTGTGCGCCGGAGGTGTCGATGCTGAGGGTACACTGGTTGTTGACCAACCGCACCACAACGAGTTGCGCGGGCACGTCGCTGTTTTCATCGTAACGCGCGGCAGGCACCGGCCGGTTCAACCGGTCGCCAATGGCGCCCAGAATGCGCTCCGCCACGGCGCCGGAGTGGTACAGCTTGGAGTTGTGGCAGGTGACGCGCAGCGCGATGGGCTGCTCGGCGTGCAGGTAATTCTCCCAGGGCAGACGGGATGCCTTTTTTCGCAGCTCTGAAAACGCGGCCGCGTAAAACTGGCCGAAGCGCAGCAAGATCCGGCTGGCGGTGCGCAGATGCAGGTTGGCGCGGTAGATTTCTGGCAAACCGCCAGAAAAGGTCACCCCGCCATCCTCGCCCTCGTCTGACTGAGCGCCGGTGTTTAACCCAAGCGCGGCCAGTTCGCGGGCGGTGAAAGCAACCAGGCCAGGCGCGCTGACGGCGAACAGTTCGCTCACCGCGGCCTGCCCCCGGCGTTGCTCTTATCGACAACGATTTGCTTCTGGCGTTCTTTGCGGATGGGATCTTTTTCAATGAAAAGCGGTTCCAGCGTGAACGGGTCCATTTCCGTATAATACATCAGGCTGCCATATGTGGAAGGCGTGGGGGTGAAGATTTGCACCTGTTCGGGATGGATGTGCAGTTTTTCGCCGGCAAACTGGCGCAACTGGCGCATCTCGGCGTCGCTGCAGCCGGGATAGGCGGCGATCAGGTAATAGGTGAGAAATTGGTTGCGGCCGGCTTCGCGGTTCAGTTCATCGTACATCTGTTTGAATTCCAGCAGCGAGCGGGCGCCGGGCTTGCCCATGCGCCTGAGCACCGCATCGTCGGTGTGTTCTGGCGCCACCTTGAGCTGCCCGGAGACATGGAAATCGACGATCTCTTTGAGATATTCCCTGCCGTGCGCCTTGTCTTTCAGCACCATGTCGTAGCGGATGCCAGAAGCAACGAAAGCCTTCTTGACGCCGGGAATCTTGCGAATCTTGCGCAGCAGCGATAATTGCCGGCTGTGATCGATTTTTAGCGCCGGGCAGATCTCGGGATACAGGCAGCGCCGGTCGGGGCAACTGCCCAGTTTTAGCTTCTTGGCGCACTCAAATCCATACATGTTGGCGGTCGGACCGCCCACGTCCTGGATGTAGCCCTTGAAATCCGGATGCGCGGCGATCCGCTCGGCCTCGGCCAGGATGGACTGCTCGCTGCGCCAGCGCACGGTACGGC
>CALMIB010000224.1 GCA_937863945.1 uncultured Longilinea sp. | reverse complement strand
GCCGCCGGTGTCGATTACGTGGCTCTGAATGCTTATCTACCGCGGAATCTGCGCAACACGGTGAAATTGCAGAAGGTTCGTTCGGTTCTGCTGGTGCGAACAGGCTGCGCGACCACCCTGGGTTTCGGCCCGCGGTTCCTGCATTCCACCGGTCAGTTGCACAAGGGTGGGGCGAATAATGGTGTGTTTCTCCAGATCACCCAGGATCCACCGGTGGATTATGATATCCCCGGGCAAGGGATTACCTTTGCAACATTGGAACGGGCGCAGGCGCTTGGCGACCTTGAAGCGCTGCTGAGCCGCGGGCGGCGCGTCATCCGCATACACCTGACGACTGCAGACCTTCTCGATCTAATCTAAACCACATGAAATCACCCCCCCAAGACACCGGGGGTTGATTTTTATTCTCATTAGCCCTGCAGAGCCAGGGCGATACTTCCGAGCGAACCGGCCTGATTGCCGAGGCCCGGCGGTACGATAAAGCTGTCGATGGCATTCATCAAGACCTCCGACCGGACATAGTTGGAGAGGTAGGCCAGGGTGTACTTGCGAATCTGCGGGAAGAGGTGCGCCTGTGCCATCACGCCGCCGCCCAGGATGATCCGCTGGGGGGACAGGGTGAGGATGAAATTGGCAAGCGCAGATGCGATATAGCGGGCTTCCAGGTCCCAGGCAGGGTGGTCAGGGGGCAGGGTGTTGGCTGAAACACCCCAGCGCCGCTTAATCGCGGGGCCGGCTGCCATGCCCTCGAAACAATCGCCGTGAAAAGGACAATTGCCCGGAAACGGATCAGCCTGCCAATCGTGCGGCAGGCGAATGTGGCCCATCTCCGGGTGCACAAGCCCGTGGAGCGGTTTTCCGTTGCACACCGCGCCGCCGCCCACCCCGGTGCCGATGGTCAGGTAAAGAAAATCCGACAGGTCTTGAGCCGCGCCCCAACGACCTTCGCCAAGCGCGGCGCCGTTGACATCCGTATCAAAGAAAACGGGCAGGTTGAGGGCATTGGCGATAACCGGCGTGACGGCTGTATTCTCCCAGCCAGGCTTGGGCGTGGAGGTGATATAGCCAAACGTGGCCGATTCGGGGTTTAAGTCCACCGGGCCAAAGCAGGCGATGCCGATGGCTTGCAGGGAGAGACGTTGGTCCTTCTGCCAGGCCGTAAAAAAATCAACGGTCTTCTGCAACGTTTCTTCTGGCAAGGTGGTGGGGAAACGGGTTTCCGCCAGGATCTTTGCCTTTTCATCTGTCACGATGCAAACAAATTTGGTGCCGCCGGCTTCCACTCCGCCGTAGTAACCCATGATCAACCCCTCCTGTTTTGGCTGTTCAATCCTATCCGTTTAATGATATCACAGCCAGGAATGATCGAATGCTTTATCGGGTATAATCAACTCTTAAGCCCAGAGTCGGGTTATGGCGGGGCAATTCATCCAAGCTCACCGGATCCCGAAGAGAAATGAGTACGGTCGATTTATCATCATCCAATAACAAGTCCGTATTATTTTCGGGGCTAAAAATCCCATTTTTTTCATTCGAGGGTGAGTCATGGATATTTTTGCGAAGTGCTTCGAGTTCGAAACGGCGAAGGAGGCCATCAAGCAAGGGTTTTACCCTTACTTCATCCCCCTAAACGAAAATGAAGGGACAGAAGTCCTGTACCAGGGCAAACGTCTCATCATGTGCGGATCCAACAACTATCTGGGGTTAACCACACACCCAAAGGTCAAAGAGGCAGCCAAAGCAGCCGTTGACCGGTTTGGAACCAGTTGCACGGGCTCGCGTTTTCTGAATGGAACCCTGGCGATGCACGAACAACTGGAAAGCGAACTGGCGGACTGGGTGGGTATGGATGCTGCTTTGATCTTTTCAACCGGCATGCAAACCAACCTGGGTACGATCAGCGCCCTGGTCGGCCGCGATGATATTGTCATCCTGGACAAGGACGATCATGCCAGCATAGTCGATGGTGCGCGGCTGGGTTATGGGAAAATTGAACGCTACCGCCATAACGATGTGGAACATTTCCAGCGCGTATTGGAAAGCCTGCCCGAACAGGCCGGAAAGCTGGTTGTGATGGATGGCCTGTTCAGCATGGAAGGCGACCTGGCTGATTTGCCGCACCTGGTGCCGATAGCCAGGAAATACGGAGCGCGCATCATGGTCGATGACGCCCACGGCATGGGGGTATTGGGGAAAGGGCGCGGTACGGTGGCGCATTGGGGCATGACGGACCAGATCGACGTGGTCATGTCCACATTTAGCAAATCCTTTGCTTCGCGGGGAGGGTTCATTGCCGGGCAACGCGATGTTGTGCACTACATCAAGCACCACGCGCGTTCTTTGATCTTTAGCGCAAGCATCCCGGCCTCCAACGCAGCTTCTGCGCTGGCAGCGCTGCAGGTGATGCGCGAGGAGCCGGAACGGATCGAGCGTGTGAATGAGATTGGCCGGCGCATGCGCGCTGGTTATCAATCCCTCGGTTTCGACATTGGAAAATCCGAAACGCCGGTCGTCCCGATCATCATCGGCGACGACATGAAGACTTTCTTATTCTGGAAAAGCCTGTTTGAAAACGGCGTCTTTGTCAACCCGGTCATCAGCCCCGCGGTTGCACCCGGACACCAATTGATAAGAACCAGCTACATGGCAACGCACACCGACGACCAATTGGACCGCGTGCTGGAGGTTTTCGGCCGCGTTGGTAAGGAATTGGGGATCATTTAGTTCATATCCAGGAAACACAACAAAAACCGGCGCTCTTTCAATGAACGCCGGTTTTATTTCATTTCATCAGTAGAGGATGTCGATGGCAACTGGTCCGCAGTGGCTGGCGATGGTCGTACGGATGTAGGTGATGAGCACTTCCTGGATCTTTGCAAGACTCACCAGCATGGCTTTGATAAATTTCGCACAGCAGGCTGGTCTGGCTTTTCTTCCATGCTGCCGGCTGACCAGAAAAATTCATTTGCAAGATGGGCCCTGTCAAATTTGCGCCGCATCCCATTCCTGGTGCGCGGCTTTGGAAAAACTAGAAGCGTTTGCTTTGATGATTGCGGTTTTGGCTGCTGGCTGAAAGGCTATGATAGGCGGAGTCCATGGGGATGTATACAGGTTCGAGATGATCACCGATCTCTTCTTCCTGCTGTTCTCTCAGCGATTCTAATGGACGATTGCGCGCCAGCACGGGTTCGGATTTCGGCGCAGGACTGCGCTCTTTTCGACGGACAATCAGCGGTTGTTGGGCAGCAGGCTGAACGGCGCGTCCATTCTGCGTGCCTCGTCGGCTGGCTTCCTGCGATACATCCGGTTTGACCGTGATAGAAAATGAACCAATCAGTAAGATACGCGTGACCCATACCAGGATCGCGATGAATACAGGTATGTTTTGCGTCAGAATCTGTGGATCGATGATCGCCGTACTGGAGAGAGGTCGATTGACCATTGCCATAGAGATGCCCCACCAGGTGAGAACCGCGTTCATGGTCGCTGCGAGGAGCCATGCGCCGAAGAGGTACCAGAGTTCTTTGAGGGCTTCATTGTCGCTTTCCGGTAAAAACAGGCGGGCAATTCCGGCAAAATCAATTGCGCAAAATGCG
>CALMIB010000223.1 GCA_937863945.1 uncultured Longilinea sp. | reverse complement strand
GTTCAACGCGGTTTGCTGGTCGTTTTCTTCACGCTTGGCACCATGTTTTCACCCCTGGCAGGTTCGGGCAATGTCTGGTCGCTGGGACAGTTAACCGGGTTTGCCGGTGTGGGGCTGGCGTATTGGGCCGTCCTCCGGTTCAAAGGTTGGAAAGCTTTCCTCCTGGCAGGCGTTGGAATCGGCGCGGCGTTTGCAGCGCGCAATTCCCTGATTTTGCTGGGGGTATTTCCCGCCTGGTTATTGTTGCGCGAGCATTGGGACCAGCGTTGGTGGAAATTGATCCGATTGACAGCATTGGCACTTGTGCCCATCCTCATCTCGATTGGGTTGATCGGCTGGTACAACTACGCCCGCTTTGGCAACCCGCTTGAAATCGGTTACCAGTTTCATCAAATGGATCCTTTCTTCAAGCCATTGTACGCCCAGTACGGACCCTTCAATCTCCACTACCTGCCCACCAACCTGTATTATCAATTCATCTTTTACCCGCTTCCCTGGCGGCTCGGGAGCCCGATGGGCGGAAGCATTTTCCTGCTGAGCCCTTTGTTCTTTGCGGCATTGTGGGCGCTGTGGCAGGACCGCCGTCAGCTTTCCACCTGGGTTTTGGTTGCGACGTTCGTGATTGCCTATATCCCGATCGGGTTACTGATGGGCACGGGGTATTTCCAGTACGGCCCGCGCTATTTGCTGGATATTTCCATCCCGCTCCTGATGCTGACCGCGCAGGGAATGCGCCGCTGGCCGTTGTGGGTGGTTGCGGGCCTGGTGGGGATTTCAATTTTTCATTATCTCATCGGAGTTACAATATTTATCCGATGATGGTTTTTTACGGCACGGCGCCATCGACAATTCTACGGTAAATAAAAAATGAGGTCTCGGGGTACGGCACGGACGTTACCGGATCGAGGCACGCATAGTCGACCGGCTCATGGAACACAAAAAAACGCACCCCGGCACCCTGGAACGCCGGGTTGCACGGATGAATCTTCAGCAGCATCGCGTCCTCGCGCTCCTGGATGAATTCAATCGAGTCGCCGATCGCGGGTAAAACCTGGATATGGCTGTAGCGGTTGTAGATCTCAGCGTACCGGCCCTGCGGATCAAAATTCCTCCACAGCTCCGGCTGCGGGTGGTACTGGGTGGCGCTGATCACCCGCGCGCCGTTGGCAGCCGCGAAGTTGGACAGCACAGTGTCATAAAAAACCCAGCCAGCGTCCGCGTTTTCCGGCTGGCCGGCAATCTGCTGGATTTCGCGG
>CALMIB010000222.1 GCA_937863945.1 uncultured Longilinea sp. | reverse complement strand
TGTTCACCTGGCGCTCCTTTGCCGAACGCGAGGCCGCGCTGCGCCAGGTGCGGCCGTTCCTCTCCTCGCAGCGGCTCTACGACCAACTGGTGCAGCCGGGCGGCAGTTCCGCCGGCCTGGATATCCAGGCCGCTTTCGCCGCGCTGGTGGGCGGGCTGCTGGGCGCCCCGCGCGGCGCGCTGGCGCCGTTGGGATCGCTGGCCGCGCTGGCCGGAGCACCCGTGTTTTATCCGCCCGAATCGGCCGTGCCATTGCCGCGCCTGCACGAGCTGGCCTCCCAGGCCCAGCCGGACGGCGCGGCGTTGATCCCGCTCGAACCGGCGGAATTCGCCGGGCTGCGCTGGGCCGTGCCGCTGCGCGGCGAGCGCGGGCTGATCGGCCTGCTGCTGCTGGAGGACAAGAGCGGCGGCGGTTTTTTCACCCAGGAGGAGATCGACCTGGCCCGTTCGAGCGGCGAGCGCCTGCTGGATTTGCAGGCCAGCGCCGGGCTGGCGCGCCGCCTGATCGAGTTGCAGCGCGAACGCTTCACCGATTCGCACACGCTGGAATTGCGCACGCGCCGCGCCTTACACGATGAGGTGCTGCCCGACCTGCACACCGCGCTGCTGCTGCTGGAATCCGACCCGGCGGCCGCGCAAACCCAGCTCACCGGCGCGCACCGGCGCATCTCCGAGCTGCTGCGCGAGCTGCCCGCGCCGGACGCGCCGGAAGTGACCCGCCTGGGACTGCTGCCCGCGCTGCGCCGCCTGACCGAAACCGAATTGCGCGGCCGTTTCGACGGGTTGGCGTGGCACATCTCACCTGAGGCCGAAGCTCAGGCCGCCGCGCTGCCGCCGGCCACTGCTGAAGTGCTCTACTATGCCGCGCGCGAAGCACTGCGCAACGCCGCCGAGCACGGCCGCGGCGATTCGCCGCAGCGTGGTTTGAATGTGGTCGTTACTGCCGCGGTTGATGGCGAATTTAGCCTGACGATCGAAGATGATGGCGTGGGGCTGGAAAACAGCCGCGCCACCAGCGGCAGCCGCTCGGGGTTGGGGCTGCACGGCGCGCTGCTGGCAGTGGCTGGCGGCACGCTCAGCGTGGAAAGCCAGCCCAACCGTTTTACAAAAGTGACCTTGAGCCTGCGCGTGGCCTAGCAGGATCGTTCGCAACCACATCATGAACCGGACTTCCCCTTCCGGGGCACCGATCAGCCCACGGCCATACCTTTCTCATCCCCATATTTCGCCAGGATGGATTGCAGATCGGGCTGGCTGAACAGCTTCGACTTGAGCACCTTGCCGTCGGCGCGAAAAATGGGCTGCCCGTTTTCGTCCAGCTTGCTCATATTGCTGCGCTGCACCTCGGCGAACAATTCCTCGGCTGCGTCCTGCAGACCGTGCGCCACATAGGTGCCCAGCACCACGTACATCAGGTCCGAGAGCGCGTCCGCGATGCCCACCAGATCGCCGGCTTCGGCTGCCTCGCGGTACTCGTCCAGTTCCTCCTGGATCAGGCTGACGCGCAGGGCCACCACCCCGGGCGGCAGTTGCGCGGTGGGCTGCCGGTTGTAACAGGCCCGGTAGGTTTCGTGAAAGCGCTGCACCATGTCCAGTTCTGTTTTCATGCCGCGCCTCCGGCGTGCCGCTGCAACAACGCCGCCGCGGC